>JAGNKX010000020.1 GCA_017999915.1 Spirochaetota bacterium | reverse complement strand
TCTTCATCGTGGGGAGCAAAAAGGTATCTGAATATGGATCATCTCAAAGATTTGCTTATTGATATAGCATAGGAAGTAACGTCAGTTAGAGGAAAAAGAAAAAAGCGAAAGATTATTGACACTATCCCCCGCCGGGCAGGAGGCCCGGCGTCGCGAGGATGGCCCAGGATGGGCCTTCCGGAGCGAAAGGCGTAAGGCTCTTATGGTCATCGCCTTAAAACGAGAAATCAACTCAATCTTCCAAAAACAGAAAAACCTGAAAACCATAACAGGCATCAAAAGTTAGCCCGTCGCGGCATTTGAGCGACCCGGAGGGGGGAGCGCGAGGCCGCCTTTTTCTCGACCTCCTGTCGAGTGGCGGCAGGGGAGCATCCTGCTCCCTCGATGTCGGCCGGGGGGGCGCCTGACAGGATGTCAGTAGTGCCGGCGATTACACGGATGTAGTATCGCCGGCCCTTCCCCCTCGCACAACCCCGCCCCGGTACGGGGCGAATCCCCCTGCCCTGGAAGGGCATAAATAAAACACAGCCCCGGTCCGGGGCAATATGCCGACCCGCTCCGGATCAATCTGCCCCCTCCCTGAAACAGGGCATTAAAATGAAACATCATCCCGGTTCCCGGGATGCCTCTAATAACAAATTCCCAGCCTTGACATCATTCAGAATCGCTATATCTTGAAGACAGGCACTAAAACAAAAAGGAGGCACCGCCATGCAAAGGATCCCCCAGAAACTCCTGGACGAATACAAGAGCAAGCTGGCAACCCCGTCCGAGGCAGCGTCAAAAATCAAATCCGGCGACAGGGTCTTTTACGGCGAGTTCGCCCTCTTCCCCGAAGCCGTTGACGGGGCCCTGGGCGACCGGGTGGGCGAACTGGAGCGCGTAGACATACGCAGCATCTGCTTTACCAGGGTCCCCAAAGCGGTGGAAAAGGACCCGGAGCGGCGCCACGTGATCATGAACGACTGGCATTTCGGCAAGGCTTCCAGGAAGCTCCACGAGCGCGACCTGTGCAACTATATACCCATCTCGTACCACCAGGGGCCGCGCATCACGCGCAAGTACCTGGACATCGACGTCACCGTCATCACCACGGCGCCCATGGACAAAAACGGTTATTTCAATTTCGGCCTGGCCAATTCGGTCACCGGGGCCCATCTTTCAAAATCGAAAAAGATCATCGTCGAGGTCAACGAGCACGTTCCCTATTGCCTGGGCGGCAACTTCGAATCGATCCATATCTCCGGGGTCGATCATATCGTCGAAGGGAAAAACAATCCCCTGGTGGAGGCTCCCCCGGCGCCCCCCGGCGGCGTGGACTGCCAGATAGGAGGCCACATCATGAAGGAGATTGAGGACGGGTCCACGCTCCAGCTCGGCATCGGCGGTCTGCCCAATACCATCGGCCAGCTCATCGCCGAGAGCGACCTGAAAGACCTGGGCATCCACACGGAAATGCTCGTCGATTCATGCGTGGACCTGTACAGGGCGGGGCGCATCACCGGCCGCTACAAGACCGTGGACCGGTACAAGATGGCCTACACCTTCGCCCTTGGCACGCAGAAACTCTATGATTTCCTCCACATGAACCCGACCTGCGCGTCATACCCGGTCAACTACGTGAACGACCCGCGCGTGATCGCCTTCCAGCCGAAAATGGTGGCCATCAACAACGCCGTGGAGATAGACCTCTTCAGCCAGGTCTGCTCCGAGTCGGCGGGGACGCGGCAGATATCGGGCACCGGCGGCCAGCTTGATTTCATCCTGGGGGCGTTCCAGTCAAAGGGCGGCAAGGGGATCATCTCCCTCAGCTCGACCTATACCAACGGAAGCGGCGCCGTGCGCTCCCGCATTGTGCCGACGCTCCAGCCGGGCTCCATCGTCACCGTGCCCCGCTCCATCGTGCAGTACGTAGCCACCGAATACGGCATCGTCCAATTGAAGGGATGCTCCACCTGGGAGCGGGCCGAGCGGCTAATCAGCATCGCCCATCCGGACTTCAGGGATAGCCTTATCCGCCAGGCCGAGGAGATGAGGATCTGGGTCAGGAGCAATAAAATTCCCTGAGTTGCCCCTCCGGTGACCGGGACCATGACGTGCGTTTACCTGTGCAGGCGAATACCTTTTTGGCCGGGGATGCGGAAAGCATGGGGAAAAACGAGGGCGGGGTTACGAAACCCCGCCCTCGTTTTATAATTGGGTTTATTCTTTATACAATCCATCGATCGTATCCTTGTAGTTCTTCAACACGATCTTTCTCTTGACCTTGAGGGTCGGCGTGAGCTCGCCCGATTCCTGGGTGAAGGGCTGCTCAAGAAGCGCGAAGTTCTTGATCTGCTCGACCCTGCCGAGGGGCCTGTTCAGTTCGTCCACGATTTCCTTGAACTTTTTCAGAACCTCGGGGTTCTTTATAAGCTTGCCCGGTTCGGTATCGGCGATGCCCTTCGATTTCGCCCACTTCGCCACCTCGGGGAAGCAGGGAACGATGAGGGACACGAGGAACTTCATCTGGTCCCCGATTACTGCCATCTGCTCGATAAAGGGATGGGCGATGAACATGCCCTCGATCACCTGCGGGGCCACGTTCTTGCCGCCGGCGGTGATGATGATGTCCTTTTTGCGGTCGGTGATCTGGAGATAGCCGTCCTCGTCGATGAGGCCGATGTCGCCGGTGTGGAACCAGCCGTCCTTGGTCAGGACCTCCTTGGTGTCGGCGGGCCTGTTGTAATATCCCTTCATGACCTGGGGTCCGCGGATCATGACCTCGCCGTCATCGGCGATCTTGCACTCGGTCCCCGGGAAGGCCGGGCCGCAGGTGGGAAGTTTTATCGGCTTGATGTAGCTGAAGGTGTTAAGGTGCGTCACCGGCGTGGTTTCGGTCAGGCCGTAGCCGAGGTGCACCTCGACGCCGATGGCCTGGAAGAACTCATTGATGTTGACGGCCAGCGGCGCGCCGCCGACGCCCAGGACGACCATCCGGTCAAGGCCGAGGGCCGCCCGGAGCTTGGAAAAGATCACCTTGTCCGCCAGCTTGTACGTCACGCTGTTGGGAAAGGGTATGGGCCGGCCGGAAATCTTGTACGGTACCGCCTTCCTGCCCGCCTTCATGGCCCAGTTGAAGAGCTTCTTCTTGCTCTCCGGCGCCTCCCGCAGCTTCGCCATGATCCCTTCGTGGAGCTTCTCCAGCACCCGCGGGACGTATACGCAGGCGTAGGGCCTGATGTCGTTGAGGTCGGCCACGAGGGTATCAGCGCCCTTGGTGTAGGCGATCGTGCCGCCCTCATGGATGAAGGAGTTATACCCGATGGTCCGCTCCAGCGAGTGCGACAGCGGCAGGAGGGAGACGCAGAGGGCCTCGAAGTTTTCCTTCGGGAAGGGATGGTGCTCCAGGAACTGCTTCACGTTGATGACAAGGTTGTTATGGGTGAGCATGACCCCCTTGGGATTGCCGGTGGTGCCGGAGGTGTAGATCAGGGTTGCGGTCTCTTCAAGGTTGATCTTTCTCAGCCGCTTGTCGATCTCCTTCTGGTTCAGGTTCTTCCGGCCGATGGCGAGGGCCTCGGAAAACTTGGTCACCATCTTGTCCTTGTAATCGAGGTTGTCGAAAACGATGATCTCCTTGAGGTTTTTCAGGTTCTTCTTTTCGCCCAGGAGGTTGTCAACCTGGAACTTGCCGGAACACATGCAGATTTTCGCCTTTGAATCGTTCAGGATATAGGCCGCTTCGGGGCCGGAGTTGGTCGGGTAGATCGTGGCGTCCGCCGCGCCGATGGCGAGCGATGTTATGTCTGAAATGCACCATTCGGGCCTGTTATTTGAATAGATGGCTATTATATCTTTCGGCTTGATCCCCTTCTTGATGAAGTATGACGCAAGGGCGTCAACCTGCTCATTGGTATCTTCATAGGTATAGTCTTTCCAGTCTTTACCTTCCCGGATCTTTGCGAATACTTTTTTAGGATGTCTTTCCACCCTGTTCTTGAAAATGCCAGGGATAGTCGTTTCATCATAAGGCTTAAATGCACCCATAGGGGACCTCCATTTTTTATTTATAGATATATATCATCCAGCGATTTACACCGTGGAATCGGCCAGCACTATCAACATGAATAGTCCTGTAACCATTTTTGACATTGGCAATAGTATTGTCAATGAACAACCGGCCTGATTCAGGAAAAGATTGATCATAAATCAAAATTTCTTACGCCTGTTCAATGAAATCCCGATTTTACGAGGGACCCTTAATTGTATTGACAAGCCTGAAACTTTTAACATAACCTGTTTACGATTATCCATCTTACCAATAAATATATATATTTTCTTAAAATAACTGTCCGAATCTTAAAAACATGATGCGTAACAGCCATCCCGCTCCCGGGAAGGCCCTGCAGGGGTAGTATATGTTTCTTCGCCCCTTGATTAAAGCATACAGAGAATAATGCGCCAGGCCCATATCTCATCGAAAGGACTGTCTTAATGACCAAGCTCGCACCGCCAATTCTCTGCTTTATCATCATGGCGCTCCAGGCTCCGGCTTTCGCGCTGAAGCCCCTCGGCATCGATGGTCCCCTTTCGGGAATATCGATGGGTAGGCATATTGAATACTACGAGGACAGGACGAAAAATTTCACCATAGGCGACCTCACGGCACCGGGAAACAGGATACAATGGACCGCGTCAGACAGGACAGCCCAGGGCTTCGGATATTCCCGGAGCGCCTACTGGATCCGTTTCACCGTGAGGAACGGGGCAGGCCATGATATTACCTGGCTCCTTCAGCAGCGGTATCCCCTGATCCACCACCTCAGCCTCTATATGCCGGCCGGACCGGCGCGGCAGGGATACCGGGAAACCAGGACAGGCACTCTCGCCGCCTTTGCCGTCAGGCCCCTCCGGCACCGGACCTTCGTGTTCCCCATTACAACGCCGGCCAATTCCGTTGAAACCTATTACATGAGATATGAAAGCGAAGGGGCGGTGAACGTCACCCTCCATGCCTTTTCCCGGGATGAGTTCCAGAGGAAGTGCGAGAACGAATCGATATTCATATGGATACTGGTCGGCATCTTCCTGATCATGATCGTGTATAACTTCATACTCCTTATCTCGTTCAGGGACATGGGCTATCTCTACTACGCGCTCTATATCGCGTCGTTCCTGGCCCTGTTCATGTCCCTCGAAGGGATCGCCTATCAATACCTGTGGCCGGACGCGATATGGTGGGGCACCTATAACAGGCCCATATTCGTCGGCATGACCCTCGGCAGCTTGGGTCTTTTCATGCGCCGTTTCGCCGACACGAAAAATTCTTTTCTATATATCGATCGTGTTTTCAAGGCATTCATCGCGACGGCGGCTCTGGCCGCGGCGGTATCGCCTCTTATCGGCTTCCGCCTGAGCATGTCCGGCATGGCCTTGCTTACCGCCCTGTACGCGGCCTTTTCCCTCGGGGCAGGCATCTACCTGTCGATACGAGGGTCGCGCCAGGGACAGTTCATCCTCGCGTCGTTCTGCCTCCTCATGGTCGGGGCCTTTCTCTACGCGCTCAAATCCTTCGGGTTTCTGCCGGACACTCCCGTCACCAACTACAGCGTCGAGTTCGGCGCGGTCATCCAGATCACCATACTCTCCCTGGGACTCGCCGACCGGATCAACTCCATGAGGAAGGAAATGGAGGGGCTCACGCGGACCATGGACGACAAGGTGAACGAGCGGACCGAGGAGCTCCTCTCCCTCAACGACGAGATGGCGGCCATGAACCAGGCCCTCATCAACGCCCGCGACGAGATATGGGGCGAGATGGAGCTCGCGAAAAAGATCCAGACCGTCCTGCTCCCGGTCAATCCTGTTGTCCGGGGCTACGAGATCTCCACCTACATGAAACCCGCCCAGGAAGTCGGCGGCGATTATTTTGACATCATAAACATCAGGGAGAGCGACTGGATCGTGATCGGCGACGTGTCCGGCCACGGTGTGCCGGCCGGCCTGATCATGATGATGGTCCAGACCGCCATTCACTCCGTCCTCGAGCTGCGGCCAGACGCGAGCCCCTCGGAGCTCCTGGTGCATTTGAACAACGTCATCTCGGAGAACATACGGAAGGTCGGCGGCGACAAGTACATGACCATAACCGTCATGGCCTGCATCAGGGACGGCAGGTTCTTCTACTCGGGCCTTCACCAGGACATCATGATTTACCGGCTGCAGAGCCGCTCCGTTGAGATCTGCGAAACGGACGGGATGTGGCTTGGCATTTACAGCAACATCCAGGGCATGGTGTCCGACAGCACCCTGACCCTCGGCGTGGGCGACACTCTCCTCCTGTTTACCGACGGCATCACGGAGGCGATGAAGGCCGACAGTCCGGCCGGCCCGTCGCCATCGGAAAGCAACATGTTCGGCCAGGACAGGCTCCGGGAGATATTCTTGCGGCTCGGAGACCGCGCCACCGGGGAGATCAAGGCCGGCATTCTGAAGGAATTATCATCCTATACCACCTACGACGACGTTACCATGATGATTCTCAAGCGAAGGGAATAGAAACCTGTACAAAGCAGCGCGCCATGTCGTGGTGGACATCGCTATGGTTGATCACAAAGAGCGGCTACCATCACGGAAATTAATTAGCAAAAATTGGCGATATACTATTCACAGCCTGTTGCATATTATTATATTTGGATATATTAGATTTGTTGCGTAACTGCGTCTCGCGCTCGCGGTCCCGACTAGTCAGGATGCGGGGGCTTGCAAGGGCTTTGCCCCTTAACCCCGATTATACGATTATGATTTGCAACAAGTCTATCAAGATACATCAGGCAACCTATAATACGATACAAGGGAGGTCCCCATGATTCAATTCACGAAGGAACAGATCGAGCAGCTTGATAAATATTTCTACGAACCGAGGAACCTGGTGGACCTCTTTGAAGGAACCGCCGCGAAATGGGCGGACCGGCCCTCGCTGGGCCAGAAAGATCCGAAAACCAAGGAATTCATATTTCTCACCTACCGTCAGCTGGCGGAGCGGATCAACAACATGAGGGGCGCCCTGAAAAAGCTGGGCCTTCAGAAGGGCGAAACCGTGGGGGTCATTCTCGGCAATTCCGTTGAATGGTTCATTCTTGAAAACGCGACCCACGGCCTGGGGGGCCGCTTCATCCCCATGTACGAGAAGGAGCTGGTGAACAAATGGCGCTACATGATAAAGGACAGCGAGGTCAAGTTCCTGTTCGTGAGAAACCAGCCCATCCTGGACAAGGTCAAGGGCTTTACCGCCGACTGCCCCGCGCTGAAGGAAATTTTCCTTGTGTACGGCGAGGGCGACAGGGCCATGGAGTCCCTGGAAAAAATGGGCAGGGCCAATCCGACCCCGCCCTACAAGCCCCACTGGAGCGAGGTCGCCGTCATCATCTATACGTCCGGCACCACCGGCGACCCCAAGGGCGTGGTGCTCACCCACGGGAACCTGACACACTGCTCCCAGGCCGGGTATAAAGTCTATCCGGAGCTGAACGAGACGTCGGTGGCCCTTTCGATACTCCCCTGGGCCCACTCCTACGCCATCAGCGGCGAGCTGCATAATTTCATCCAGTTCGGCGGCTCCATAGGCGTCATGGAGTCCCTGGACACCCTGTCACAGGACATCAACGCGGTGCGGCCGACGCACCTGATAGCTGTGCCCAGGGTGTGGAACAAGATCTACAACGGGATACAGATGACCATGGAGGAGGCGGGGGGCCTCAAGAAGAAGCTCTTCGACGCGGCCTGCGCCGAGGCAAAAAAATGCCGCGGCAAGCGGAAGAGCCTGAAGCTCACCATCCTCGACAAGCTGGTCTTCGACAAGGTCCGCGCCCGCTTCGGCGGCAGGCTCATCGGCTCCCTGACGGCGAGCGCGGTCATGAACCTGGACATCGCCCTCTTCTTCCAGGACATCGGCGTGAAGATATACGACTGCTACGGCCTCTCGGAGACCTCTCCGGCCATCACCATGAACGCTCCCGCGTGGGGCAACAGGATCGGCAGCGTGGGCAAGCCCCTCATGGACTGGCTGGTGAAGATCGACAAGTCCCGCGTCGGCGAAGACTCGAAAGACGGGGAGATCCTCGTCTACGGTCCCCAGGTGATGATGGGGTACCTCAACAAGCCGGAGCAGAACGCGGCCATCTTCACTTCGGACACGTGGAACGGCTTCCCCGGCATCAAGACCGGCGACCTGGGCCGCTTCGACGAGGACGGCTTCCTCTACGTGACGGGACGGTACAAGGACGAGTACAAGCTCTCCAACGGTAAGTATGTGCACCCCGAATCGATCGAGACGGACATCAAGCTGGTGCCCCACGTGGCCAATGCCTTTGTGTACGGCATGGGCAAAGAATACAACGTCGGCATTCTCATTCCCGATTTCGCGACCATTCGCAAGGATCCCCACACCGCGCAATGGGCCTCTCTGAGCCCGGCGGAGCTGGTGAACAACCAGGATTTCAAGGACTTCCTGATCATCGAGGTGAACGATCAATTGAAGAAGAGCTTTGCCAGTTACGAGATTCCGAGAAAATACGTCATAACCGACCAGGATTTCACCCTGGAGAACGGCATGCTTACGCAGACCCTCAAGGTCGTCCGCGGCGAAGTTGAAAAAAATTACAAGGGCACGCTGGACAAGCTGTATACCGAGTAGATCCCGTGTTCCCTGCCGGCAACCGGCAGGGAACACCCATCTCATGCCAATCGCCGTTCCCGGGAAGCCGGTTTTGAAACCGCGCGATTCGTCGAAATGACAGTGTTTGAGTAAATTCATTTTATTATACATATTAGGGAGCACACTATGATCAAGTACACGCAGGAACAGATCAAGCAGCTGGATCAGTATTATCCGGCGCCGAACAACCTGGTCGACCTCTTCGAGCAGGGAGCGGCAAAATTCGCCGGAAGGAACGCCATCGGCCAGAAAGACCCCGTCACAAAAGAATACCGGTGGACGACCTTTGCCGGGCTGGCGGAGCGGATCAAGAACGTCAGGGGCGCCCTGAACAGGCTGGGCCTGGCGAAAGGGGAATCCGTCGGCGTCATCCTGAGCAATTCGGTGGAATGGTTCGTCCTTGAGAACGCGACCCACGGCCTGGGAGCCTGCTTTGTCCCCATGTACGAAAAGGAGCTTGTCAACACCTGGAGGTACATCATCAGGGACAGCTCCCTGAAATTTCTCTTCGTCCGGGACAGGGCCATCTATGACATGGTGAAGGGATTCAAGGACGAGATCCCCACCCTGAAGGAGATATTCCTTGTCTACGGCGACGGCGACTCGTCGCTGGCCGCGCTGGAAGCGATGGGCGCGAAAAACCCGGTGCCGTCTTACAAGCCCCACTGGTCGGAGATCGCCGAGCTCATCTACACCTCCGGCACCACCGGCGATCCCAAGGGAGTGCTCCTCTCCCACGGCAACCTGACCGCCTGCACGAAATCGGGCGTGTATGTGTTCCCCGAGCTGAATGAAAACACGGTGCTCCTCAACATCCTCCCCTGGGCCCACTCCTACGCCCTCTCCGCCGAGCTCCATGCCGTCATGGTTTTCGGCTGCTGTGTCGGAATCATGGAATCGGTCGACACCCTGGGCCAGGATTTTCTCGCCATACGGCCGACCTATATCGTCGCCGTCCCGAGGATCTTCAACAAGATCTACAACGGCATACAGCTCACCATGGAAGAGGCGGGGGGCCTCAAGAAAAAGCTCTTCGACGCGGCCTGCGCCGAGGCCAAAAAGCGCCGGAACAGGAGGAAAAGCCTGAAGCTCATCATCCTGAACAAGCTCGTCTTCGACAAGATCCGCGCCCGCTTCGGCGGCAGGCTCGCCGGCGCCATGACCGCCAGCGCCCTCATGAACCCCGGCATAGCGGAGTTCTTCAGGGACATAAGCATCCCCACCTACGACTGCTACGGCCTCACGGAAACAGCCCCGGCCATCACCATGAACTCCATGCGCCTGGGCAACAGGTACGGCACCGTCGGCAAGGTCGTGCCCAACATGCACGTGAAGATCGACAGGTCGCGCACCGGCGAGAACAACCGCGACGGAGAGATCGTGGCCTACGGCGCCCACATCATGATGGGGTACCACAACAAGCCGGAGCAGACGGCGGCGATCATGGTGGAGGACACCTGGAACGGCTTCCCCGGGATCCGCACCGGCGACATGGGGTGCTTTGACGACGACGGGTTCCTCGTCATCACCGGAAGGTTCAAGGACGAATACAAGCTCGCCAACGGCAAGTACGTCCATCCCGAATCGATCGAGACCGACATGAAGCTCATCCCCCTCATAGCCAACGCCTTCGTGTACGGGGATGGAAAGGAGTTCAACGTCAGCATCGTGGTGCCGGACTTCCAGGTCATAAAAAAGGACCAGCGCACGGCGAAATGGGCCCAGATGAGCCCGAAAGATATCATCGCGGACAGTGATTTCCAGGCCTTCATGACCGGCGAGATAAGCAACCATCTCCGGAAAACCTTCGGCGGCTACGAGATACCCAAGAAAACCCTTTTCATCGAAGAGGACTTTACCAGGGAGAACGGCATGCTCACCCAGACCCTAAAGCTTATACGCCGCGAGGTGCTGAAAAAATATGGCGATGAGCTGTCGAAGCTCTACAGCTGATGAAACATGCCCGCGGGAAGGCGCCGGACGCAGTCCCGCGGGCCCATGTTTTCCCCGTCATAATCCGGCATCCTCAGTCATATGACATAATTAACATCTCAATGCACACACGGCAAAAATAACCCCATCACAACTAAGAAATAGTCCTACGGCTGCCTGCGAATTTTTCTTACAAGAAATTAGGATGCTCTCCCTATTTATTTTTTTTTGATTTATATGTATATTATCAATACATTATGTCTATGCCACATAAAAAGAATTTCGGGGGTGCGGGATATGGGCTACTATATTGATTTCATAGAAGCATTGCGAGCGGACAGGCTACTGGCCAGGGAATTCAAGAAAATGATAAAGGACCATTCGTCCGAAGAATTGAATCTCTGGTTCGAGACCAAGGGCTACGAGGTGGGCATCGAGGAATGCAATATCATCATTCAGAACAATAAACCCAATTTTTATGTAATGGAAGAGGCCATACCGTATCTGTTTCTCACCCACTGACTCCCTTCAGGGCAGAAGCGCGCTTTATTTTACCCGGCATACCGATAGCATAGAGCAGAAAACCGCTTAAACCTTCATGAAATCCCGGTTGACATCTCCTTCCGGCGACGGTAGATGCATAAAAGTGAAGGATTACAATCATCCGCTCCCCGGGGCGCCGAGGTTTAAGCCATGTCAAAGTTCAAACCGCAGTTCGGGAGGCTCCTCTTCATCGATAAAAAGCTGAGGGCCGGCCTCTACCCCAACAGCACAAGCCTTGCACGCGAGTACGAGGTGAGCCCGCGCACCATCCTGCGCGACATCGACTTCATGCGCGACATGCTCGACGCGCCCATCGAGTATGACGCCGAGAGGCGGGGCTTCCATTACACGGAGGAGAGCTATTCCCTTCCCAACATCGCCATCAGGGAGAGCGACCTCTTCGCCATCTGCATCGCCGAAAAGGCCCTGGAACAGTACGCCAACACGCCCCTCTATGACAAGCTCTCGTCCGTGTTCGAGAAGCTGCGGTCCTTCCTGCCGGACAGCGTGACCGTGCGGCCCGGGTGGATCGACAACCGGTTCACCTTCCTCTCGGAAAGCTTCACCGCCATCGACCCGGCCATATGGGAAACCGTGGCGGAGGGTCTCCGCGCCTCGCGGCGCGTCGTCATCACCCACCGGAAGGCCGGCGGCGAGGCGACCACGCGCGCCGTGTCCCCCTATCACATGGTCAACTACCGCGGCGAATGGTACCTGGTGGGCCGCTGCAGCGTCAGGGAATCCGTCCTCCGCTTCGCCATGTCCCGCATCAGGAGCGCCGTCCTCACGGACCAGGCCTTCGACATCCCGGCGGACTTCGACTTCCGGACATACCTGGGGTCCCATTTCGGCATCATGACCGAGGACGAGGACCGGAGGGTCACCATTGAATTCTCCCCTGCCCAGGCGCCCTACGTGGAGGAGCGCACCTGGCACAGCGGCCAGACCGTGACCAGGAGGGACGACGGGTCGATCCTGCTTTCCTTCACGACCAATTCGCTCTTCGAGGTGAAGCGCTGGGTCCTTTCCTGGGGCGCCGGCGCCCGCGTGATCGAGCCTGAGTCGCTGGCGCGCCAGGTCCGGGAGGAAATGGAATCCGCCCTGCGCCGCTACGATCATCAGCCGTGACAGACACCCGCTGTCAGGCGCCGCCGTTAAAAAATATTTGACATTACCCCTTCCGCCGGTCACCTTCAGATGAGGCAACGCACGCATCATGGGAATCGCCGAAGACATCATCATCATAATCATCGCGGGTCTGATCGCGGCCTATGCGGCGCACCGGATGAGGCTCCCCCTCCTCGTTGGATACATTGTCGCCGGCATCATCATCGGCCCCTTCACCGGCGGCGTCACCGTGACCAACGCGCACCAGATCGAGCTCCTGGCGGAGATCGGCGTGGGGCTCCTCCTCTTTTCCATCGGCCTGGAGCTCTCTTTCAAGGAAATACAGGAGGTGCGCGCCATCGCCCTCATCGGCACGCCCCTGCAGCTGCTTATCACGATCCTCTTCGGTATCGGCATCGGCTACTGGATGGGGCTCCCCTGGACGGCGTCGATCCTCCTCGGAACGGTGATCTCCCTTTCCAGCACCATGATCGTCATCAAGACACTCATGAGCCGGGGATTCATGGGGACCCTGTCCAGCAGGGTCATGATCGGAATGCTCATCGTCCAGGACCTGGTGGCGGTGCCGATGATGGTCATCATACCTCAGCTAAACAATATCAGCGGAAGCCTTCCCCTGGTCGGCATCACCCTGCTTAAAGGCGTGCTGGTCCTCGCAGTGGTCATGATCGCCGGCACCCGCGTGATCCCGTACATCATGAAGCAGATTGCCCGGCTCAATTCGCCGGAACTTTTCCTGCTTTCCATCGCGGCCCTGGGCCTCGGCACCGGCTACGCCACCTACCGGCTGGGCCTCTCCTTCGCCCTGGGGGCCTTTGTGACGGGACTGGTCCTGAACAGGTCGGATTACGGCCACAAGGCTCTCCATGACATCATTCCCCTCCGCGATATCTTCGGCCTCATCTTCTTCACCTCCGTGGGAATGCTCATCGACCCATCGTACCTGATCGGCCATTACGGCACGGTCCTTCTCCTCGGCGCCGTCATCATGGCCGGCAAGTTCGTCATCTTCGCGCTCCTGTCGCGGGCCTTCGGCTATTTCAACATCGTGCCGATCGCGGTGGGACTGGGCCTGTCCCAGGTGGGGGAATTCTCCTTCGTGCTGGCGCGCCTGGGCCTCGGCGCCGGTGTACTGACCGGCGAAATATACTCGCTGATCCTCACCACGTCCGTCGTGACCATGGTGGCGTCGCCCCTGCTGTCGATGCTGACCACGCCCCTCTATTCCCTGAAAAGCCGCTTCTTCAGGAAAGAGCGGTTCCGGGTCGATAATATTCCCCGCGAAGGCCTGCGGGACCATGTCATCATCGCCGGCGGCGGCCGCGTCGGCAATGCCATCTCCTCCGTCCTCCACCGCCTGGAGTACCGGTTCGTCATCCTGGAGCAGGACTTCGGCAGGTTCGAGGCGTCGAAGCGGAGCGGCTACCCGGTCATCTACGGCGACGCCTGCCAGGAACCGCTGCTGGCGGCTGCCAGCGCCGGATCGGCGCGCCTTCTCATCATCACCGTGCCGTCCCTCATGGTGGCGCGGGGAATCATCGGCATCGTGACGCGGGTCAATCCGTCGCTGAAGATCGTGGCGCGCGGCAACAGCATGGAAGAGATGGAGGAGCTCCGCGCCCTGAACGTGCACGAGGTGGTGCAGCCGGAATTCGAGGCCGGCCTGGAGATACTGCGGCAGGCCCTGCTCCATCTGGACATCCCGGCCCTCTCGATCCTGAAATACACCGACGACATGCGCCGGCTGAGCTACTCCCCCGCGCCGGGAGAAGGAGACGCCGGCCGGCTGCTGGCGAACCTGAAAAGCGCCTCCTACCTGCTGGAGATGGAATGGTTCACCGTCATCCCCGATAGCCCCGTTATCGGGAAATCAATCGCCGATCTGAAAATACGGACCGCCACCGGCGCCACCGTGGTGGGCGTGTTCAGAAACGACAGATTCGAGCCGAACCCGGAATTCAACTTCACTTTCATGCGGGGCGACGTGGTGGCCGTCATAGGCCAGTGCGAAAACAGGAAGAGATTCGAAGAATTGATAGATCCCGCCGCCCGTCGCGGCGAAACATGCGACAATCACGGAGGTATGGTATGATGCAGAAAAAAAACCTGGCGCTCTGCGCCCTCGTCCTCGCCCTCATGGCAGGCCCGGGCGATCATGCGGCATCAAAGATCATGTTTAAGACAGGGCAAACCGTTTACGTCCCGGCATACTCGTCCATATATCACGGCGACAGGGAGCGGGAATTCAATCTCGCCGTGACCCTAAGCGTCAGGAACACCGACGTGTCCAATGCCATCATACTTGAAAAGGTCGACTACCATGACACGGCGGGTAAAATACTGAAACGGTACCTGCCGGTGAAGCAGGTCCTGAAGCCCCTGGAATCGACCCAGTACGTGGTGGCGGAATCGGACATCAAGGGCGGGTCAGGGGCCAACTTCATTGTAATATGGCATTCCGCTAAACCGGTGAGCGAGCCGGTCATCGAAGCCATCATGATAGGCACCGGCGGGCAACAGGGGATTTCCTTCACGTCCCGCGGTGTGGCGATCAGGGAGAAGTAACCTCCCGCGGCCCCGGCCGCCGTCAATACGATTCGATCAATCCGCGGACCTCGCCGCCGTCCCTCCGGTCCGCCGCCGGCTTCCCGCCGGCTTTCGCCTTGCGCATGATGAAGAGATAATGGAACCCCCGCAGGAAATAATTGTGCTCGATGGCCGCGGTATGCCAGTTCCGCTTCTGGAGCTTCGCGTTATGGCGCTTCACGGCGATAATATCCACCGGCTCGAATTGCTTCTCCATGATGGAAAAGAGCCTGAACCCGATCGGCATGAAGGGCTTCCCCTTTTCAAAAGAATCGGACACGTAGAGGGCCATGAAGCGGTCCGGCCTGAGGATGCGGTGGATCTCCCGTATCACCCCCTCCATGGCGCGGAAGTATTCATCGCCCCGTGCCGAGAGCTCGCCGATGCACTCCGGCAGGCCGCTGTAGCGGATATGGTTCGAATAGGGCGGATCCACGAAGACGAAATCCGCCTTTTCAGACTCCAGGGGGAGCTTCCGGGCGTCGGCCCGAAAGATATCGTCCCGTATCGGCGCAAGATCATAGCCGAGGGCGCGGCGCCCCAGGTCGCGGGCCACCTCAAGGGTGGTGCCGCTTCCGCACATGGGGTCCACCACCAGGTCCTTCGGCTTCGTGTACCGCGCCAGGAGGTTCCAGATGATGTAGGCCGGGGTCGCTCCCTGGTAATCCTTATGCGATTCCATTTTACGATCATACTGCTGGGAAGGATAGTCCCAGAAGGTCGTTGTCTGCGGCTTCAGTTCCGGTTTTGCCATAGGTTCCCGCCTCGTGTCGGTGAAATTAGTTGCCACCCCTCGGCGCAAGAAGTCAAGAGTATTTCAGAACTGCCCCGGTCAGTGGGCCTGACTATTTTGTATTGACAGCATGATTGAAATGATATATTGCATATCGTTATGGTTCAATAGCTAACGGGGGTAGAACATGACACGCCAATACGACCGTTCCCTTCTTCTGGGTCTTCCCCGACGGATGTTTCTGACCACGGATTTCATCACCTACTTCGTGACCATCCCCTTTACCTCGATAATGTCATACCTGATGATCGATATCACAGGCACACAGACGATCATCTATTTCTCAGCCATACTCCTGATCATCGGCGCGGCCTGCACGGTGACCCTGGTGAGCTACCGGAAGCTCTTTTCACCCATCATGGCCTATTTCAAGGGGGCCCTGGAGTCAAGCGATGTGAGCGACGAGGTCTTTTACAGGGCCAAGAAGAGCTTTTTCTCGCTCTCACGGAAACGCTCCCTGGAAGCGCTCATATCGTGGTGCGTTCTCATGCCCGCGGCGATGCTCCTGGTGGCGCTCCTGTTCAATCCGACCCTGAAAGCCATCGTTGTCATCACGTCCCTCTTCTTCATAAGCGCCATGACCATGTCGTGCATCTATTATCTCACCATCGAGCACCACACCCGGCGCATCGCCCGAACCGGCATCTTTTCCCGCATGGCCGAGGGAGAGGAGAAGATGAAAACGCGCATGAGCACCTCCCTCTCCCTGGTGATCATAGCCTTCGTGGCGGTCTTCTGCGGCCTCCTGGTGCCGATATCCTTCACCATCATGAACAATACCATGTACCGGGACCGCCTGGAGCAGATGAAAAGCGCCCTGTCCCTCATCAGCGGCCGCGCCGCCGCCATCTATGACTACGAGGGCGACGATATCACCCGCCTCCAGGCCGGCCTGAAAGAGGCCATGGCCGAGGTGAAGCGGGACGGCCGGTACGCGGTCATCATCGAAAAGGACGGCACCGTCATCGCCCACCCGGTCGATTCCATGGTCTACCGCAGGGCCTCCGAGTTCTCCTGGGGCCCCGGCGTCCTTTCCCGGGACAGCGGCTGCTTTGAATTCAAAGATGGGAAAAGCGGCGCTCCCATGATAGCCTGCGCCTTGACGAACAGCGCCTACGGATTCAGGGTCGCCTACATGACCGGCCGGGCCGAGATCGACAACGCCGGCAGGACCATCGCCGTCTTCATGCTGGCCTTCGCCGTCCTCTGCCTCGCCCTGATGGGATTGGGCATCTACCGCCTCGTGGCCTACCGCCTGGCCCCCCTGGAGGAATGCCGCGCCGTGATCCAGGAAACCGGACGCGGGAACCTGAGCCAGGACGTCATCAGCTACTCGACGGACGAGCCGGGAAGCATACTTCTGACCATGAGCGCGTTCCTGGCCCAGCTGCGCTCCATCATATCGAACAACCAAGGGGTATCGAGCAACCTGGCCAGCGCCTCCCTGCAGATGTCCACCACGGCGGAATCCTTCTCGACGAACGCCCAGCACCAGGCGTCGACGGCTGAAGAGGTCACCGCCACGGCCGAGGAGGTGTCGGCCGGGGTGGACAAGGTCGCCGACGACACCCAGCGGCAGTACGAGGGGATCACCCAGCTCCTCACCCTGATCAGGGAGCTCGACCGGAGCATCAACGAGACCGCGGCGATGATACGGGAGACGGCGGAAGCCTCGTCCCGGATTTCCCAGAAGGCGCGGGAGGGGGAGCAGTCCCTCACCGGGATGAACGACGCCATGACCAGGATCAACCAGAGCTCCGACGAGATGACGGGGATCGTCAAGATCATCAACGACATATCGGAGCGGATCAACCTTCTGTCGCTGAACGCGGCCATCGAGGCGGCGCGGGCCGGCGATGCCGGCCGCGGCTTCGCGGTCGTCGCCGACGAGATATCGAAGCTCGCGGACCAGACCGCCACCAGCATCAAGGAGATCGACCGCCTCATACAGGCCAACACGGAGCTGATCCGGAACGGCATGGTATTCATCGGGCAGACGACGCAGAACATCGGCGCCATCATCGACGGTGTCACCACCATCACCGGCCGCATGGGAACCCTCACGGAAAACATTCGCCACCAGGTGGAGATAAAGGACTCCGTCACGACCGAGGGGGACGCGGCCCAGGGGCGCTCCGACCAGATCCGGCTCGCCACAGACGAGCAGAAGCGCGCCATGGAGGAGATTGTACGGTCCATAACGCGTATCAACGAGCTCACCCAGTCCATTGCGGCCGGCTCCGAGCAGATGACGGCGAACCTGAAGGACATTGAGCAGATGGCGGAGACGCTGAAGGAAGGGATCGAGTATTTTAGG
This sequence comes from Spirochaetota bacterium, assembly GCA_017999915.1. Taxonomy (NCBI): domain Bacteria; kingdom Pseudomonadati; phylum Spirochaetota; species Spirochaetota bacterium. Next base: position 72,703 of record JAGNKX010000020.1, on the reverse strand, counting down.
ATTAATTAGCAGGCGCGGTCACGTGACCGCGCCCTCTGTTTAAATTACCCTCACCTCGCCTCCGGCGCGCCCTCTCCTATGAAGCTTGGGCATAAGGAGAGGGCTCCGCAATAAATACCTTTGTCTTTTCTCCCCTCTCCTTTTTTCAACTTTTAATGGGAGAGGGGCCGGGGGTGAGGGCGCAAGTAAGGTCTACGAAAAATACCCATGTATCCGGTGAAGCTCCCGACGCGCGGCGACACGATCCTCCAGCTCCCGGTAAAAAACCTCGCGCTTCGACGGAGGTACCCGCTTCGGAGCGGGGATTTCCCGCATCAATCCGCGGAGCAGTTCCGGCTCATGGATAAGGATGCCGTAATAATACCAGTCACCGGCAAATTGCGCCGCGTAGAGGACTTCCTCATCGGCCAAGTCATCCCGGGCCGGGCAGGTAAAAATCTTTCCCCTGTAATTGAGAAAGCATTCCTGGCGAAGGTCCGGCGGCTCCTCTTCCCGGCCAAGAAGGCACCCGGCGATTCTTTCCCTGCTGATAAATCCGACGAAGGGACAGCGGGGACAATCCTGGAAGAGCGCCGGCGTTGTAATATGAAAAAGCGCGTGAGAAGGATCGACATAATAAGATCCGGTCATGGCGCTCCGGTAGGCGATCATTTTTCTTATCAGGAAATCCCTGCTGTAGGCCTTCATAATCCTGGCGCGGCGGATGAAGAGCCCTTCAATTTCCTCCCGGCTTGCCCGGTAGTTGTGGCTGCCGCAGCAGAGGGAGCATGAGGCCCCGAAGCCGGGCCTGCAGATGTTGATAGATGGAGTTATCATTTCGAATTAATGCACAATCGTTTCATCTGCCTGTCAACAATCTTCCTCGCAGAAAAATATTATTAGCAACACTAAACAATGAGGGTAAAAATGTTAAGTCCGTGTAAAATAACTCTAATAATTACCATCATCAATGAAACAGCTATTGACAGCATAACGCCATAATAATTATTTTACCTTTGTTCATGGGTACGTCGCCAAATTAACGATAACGAGAATCGCCGATGATTGACCTGAGCGGAAAAACATCTGAAGAGATCATAGGATTGGTGGAAAAACGGGAACTCTCCTGCGAAGAACTGGTAAGGAGCAGCCTTTCTCTCTATGAAACATACGATCCGGTGCTGGGGTGCTTCATCTCGGTATACCCGGAAGATGATCTCATCAACCAGGCCAGGGAAAGCGACCGGCGCAGGGGATCCGGATCCCACCGGGGCCCCCTGGACGGCATTCCCGTGGCGATAAAGGACAACATGCACTCCCGGGGCATCGCCACCACCTGCGCGTCGGAAATACTGGGGGGATATCTCCCTCCCTACGACGCCACGGCCGTGGCCCGGTTGAAAGAGAGCGGCGCCGTCATTTTCGGCAAGACGAACATGGACGAGTTCGCCATGGGCTCCACCTGCGAGAACTCGTCGGTAAAGATAACGCGCAATCCCTGGGACACGAACCGCGTTCCCGGCGGCTCCTCCGGAGGATCGGCGGCGGCCGTGGCGGCCGGCATCGTGCCCCTTGCCCTGGGCAGCGACACCGGCGGCTCCATACGCCAGCCCGCGTCCTTTTGCGGCATCACCGGGCACAAGCCGACGTACGGCCTGGTCTCCCGCTACGGCCTCGTGGCCTATGCCTCCTCCCTCGACCAGATCGGGCCCCTGGCCCGCGACACCTACGGCTGCTCCCTGCTGCTGAGCGCCATCAGCGGCTTTGACCCCCATGATTCAACGTCCCTGTCATCCCCTGGGTCCGGCGGAACGGAGACTCCCGGCGCGACCCTGAAGGGAGCGCGGATCGCCGTCCTCCCGGAGCTTTACCAGGAAGGTATATCGCCGCTCGTGCGCGAACAGTTCGAGCACGCCCTCATGGTCCTGAGCGGCCTCGGCGCGGCCGTAGAGCAGGCGCCCATGCCGTCGCTCCATTACGCCATATCGGCGTACTACTTCATCGCCTGCGCCGAAGCGGCCTCCAACCTGTCGCGCTACGACGGCGTGAAGTACGGGTACCGGGGCGGCAGCCAGCGCGACTACCAGGAAATGCTCTTCGACACGCGTTCCCGCGGATTCGGCAGGGAGGTGAAAAAGCGGATCCTCCTCGGGAACTTCGTGCTCTCGTCGGGCTACTACGACGAGTATTACCGCAAGGCCCTGAAGGTGCGCGCCTACATCAGGGACGAGATGATGAAGCTCCTGAAACAATACGACGCCATCGCCATACCGACGACGCCGGACATCGCCTTCCCCCTGGGGGAAAGCCAGAGCGATCCGATGAAGATGTACCTCTCGGACGTGACCACGGTCATCGCGAACCTGGGCGGGCTCCCGGCCCTGTCGGTGCCGGCGGGCCTGGTCCACTCCATGCCCATCGGCCTCCAGCTTATCGGCCGTCCCCTGGACGACGGCAGGCTTCTCGCCATGGCCGGCCTTTACGCGAAGGAGCGAGGCCCCCTCGCCGCGCCTCCCCTTGATAAGATACTGGACAGCGACGCACCATCCGGTGAAACGGCGAAAAAAGGGAACGGCCGCGAAACCCCGTCGGTGTCCGCCTACACGACTGAATTCATAGGCTCAATTTCGAAATCATACATGAACCGCGAAAGCACAATGGAGGACCGCGTCTTCTGCAGCGGTCTCGCGGGCCACCTGGACAGGCGCGTCACCATCGGAGGATGGATCCACCGTAAAAAGAGCCTGGGCGGCATCGAGTTCTACGAGCTCCGCGACCGCACCGGCTTCACCCAGCTGGTCCTCGAGGGCGGAAAACAGGACGAGCGCATCGGCCTCGAGACCGTGGTGGAGGTCACCGGAAAAGTGACGAAGGAGGAGCGGAGCCCCTTCGGCAACATAGAGATAAAGGTCGAATCGTTCCGCATACTGGGCAAAGCCGATGCGGCCCTGCCGGTGCCGTTGAACCGGCCCCCGGCGAACGTCAACCTGCCGACCATCCTGGACAACAGGACCGTATCCGTGCGCAACCCGGACATCCTCAGGGCCTTCCGCCTCCAGTCGGAGATCGTCAGGCTCTTCACCACGTATCTACACGGCCACGGCTTCACGGAGATCAAGACACCGAAGATCATCTCCTCCGGGACCGAGGGGGGCACCAACATCTTCAAGGTAAACTACTTCGGCCGCACGGCCTTTCTCGCCCAGTCGCCGCAGTTCTACAAGCAGATCATGGTGGGAAGCGGCCTGGAGCGCGTCTTCGAGGTCGGGCCGGTGTTCCGCGCCGAGCACCATGACACCATCCGCCACCTGAACGAGTACATCAGCATGGACTTCGAGATGGGCTTCATCAGGGACGAGCAGGATGTAATCGACATGCAGGAGGCCCTCCTCCGCGCCATGTTCGGCGAGCTGATCAGGACCTGCGGCGACCTCCTGGACGACGGGGGCGCGTCCCTCACCTTCCCCGGAAGGATCCCCCGCATCCACTACCTGGACGCGCTGGAGATCATCCGCTCCGCCGGCGGCCGCCTCGAAGAGGGAGACATCTCGCCGGAGGGGGAAAAGATCCTCTGCAGCCATTTTGAGAAGGAGAAGGGATCCCAGTTCCTGTACGTTATCGGCTACCCGGTCAAGAAGCGCCCCATGTACACCATGCCTGACGAGCGCGTGCCCGGCTACACCCGGAGCTTCGACCTCCTCTACCGCGGCATCGAGATCACCACCGGGGGCCAGCGGATCCACGACTACGAGATGCTGAAGGAAAACATGAAGATGCTCGGGTTCAACCCTGCGGAATTCCGTCCCTACCTGGAGACCTTCCGCTTCGGCATGCCGCCCCACGGCGGCCTCGGCCTCGGCCTGGAGCGCCTTACCATGAAGATCATGAATCTGAAGAACATCAGGGAAGCGAGCCTCTTCCCCCGTGACATCAACAGGATAACGCCATGACAGACAAGACCCCCGTTAACATAGACCGTCTCATAGACCTCGGGTCCTTCGAGGTGACCGGCGCGGAGAAGCAGCAGTTCCAGGGCGAGCTCGCCGATTTCCTGGAATACGCCCGGGTCATCAACGGCGCGCCGCAGCACCTGCCGCCGGCGAGCCACGCCGTGGACAAGGAACAACACCTTCGCGACGATACGGCGGCGCCATGGCTGGACCGGGAGGTCCTCCTCGGCAACGCCCCAGCGCTCCAGGGCACGAGCTACCTGGTGCCGCCCCTGGGGGGAAGCTCCGGCACCGAAAAGGAGCAGGAGCCCCGCAAGGCAAGAGCGGGGAGCGGGGACTACGAGGTCGTCATCGGACTGGAGGTGCACGCCCAGCTGAACACGTCGACCAAGCTCTTCTGCTCCTGCCCGACCTCTTTCGGGAAGGACCCCAACAGCAACACCTGCCCGGTCTGTTCCGGGCAGCCGGGAGCGCTCCCGGTGATGAACCGCGAGGTTGTGACCATGGCCATCATGGCGGGCCTCGCCATGGGATGCGCCATCAACAGGCGCTCCCTTTTCGCGCGGAAGAACTATTTCTACCCGGACCTTCCCAAGGGCTACCAGATATCACAGTTCGAGGAGCCGATCTGCAGCGGCGGCTCCGTGGAGATCGAGGTTGACAAAACATCGAGAACAATCCGCCTCAACCGGATACACATGGAGGAGGACGCGGGCAAGCTGGTCCACGTCGGGGCCCCGGGGATCTGGGGATCCAAGGCCAGCGCGGTCGACTACAACCGTTCCAGCGTTCCCCTGATCGAAATCGTTTCCGAGCCGGATATAACATCGCCGGCGGAGGCCCGCGAATTCATGGTGATGCTCCGGGCGATACTGGTGACCCTGGGGATCTGCAACGGCAACATGGAGGAAGGAAACCTCCGGTGCGACGCCAACGTGTCCCTGCGCGAACGGGGCGACACCGAGCTGGGCGTCAAGGTGGAGATCAAGAACATGAACTCCCTGAAGGCGATCGAGCGCGCCCTGGCCTACGAGATCACGCGCCTGGAGCAGATGAAGCGTACCGGCACGCCCATCGAGCAGGAGACGAGGCTCTGGGACGACAGCTCACAGAAGACGGCCCTCATGCGGAGCAAGGAGGAGTCCCACGACTACCGCTATTTTCCCGATCCGGACCTGCTGCCCCTTACCGTTACCGATGAATGGATCGAGTCCGTGCGCGCGAAACTGCCTTCCATGCCCCTGGAAAGAAAAATGCGGTTTGAGCGCGAATTCTCCTTCACCGAATCGGAGGCGCGCCTCTTCATGGTCAATCCAGCTTACGCGGATTTCTTCGAGAAAACGCTTGAGCACTACGGTAACGCGCGCAACCTCGCCAACTGGCTCTTCTCGGAGCTCCTCTCCCACGAGGACGATTTTGAAAAGCTCCATATCACCCCGGATGACTTCGCCCGGTTCCTCGCGAAGATAGACAGCGGCGATATCAGCGGACGGCAGGGGAAGGATATCCTCCGCAAGGCCTTTGATGGCAGGGTAACACTGCAAGAGATCCTGGAAGGAGAGGATCACGCCCAGATCACCGACCGGGCATCGATCGAGAAGGCGGTGGAAGGGGTCATGGCGTCGCACCCCGGCCAGGTTGGGGAGTACCGGAACGGCAAGACCAGGGTGCTGGGTTATCTTGTCGGCGCGGTCATGAAGGCCACCGGCGGTAAGGCCAACCCCGCCCTGGTGAACGAAGTTCTCACAGATAAGCTGAAAGGCTGACCTTTTCCTCCCGCCCGATCTCCCGCGACACCGTGTGGATATAGACACCCACCCATCCATACACGAAGGGAAGCCACGACGGCGCGCGGCCGAATAGCTCCTTGTGAGCAAACTCATAGTACCCGACGGACGGGGCCAGGAGCAGCGCCTCGGCGAAGGTCCCCGCGTAACCCACCAGCAGAAAAGCCGTTACAGAATGACCTGAATAGTAGAGCGCGACATACAGGAGCGACGCGGTATAGAGGGTAAAAAAAACCGTCGGCTGATGCTCGTAACCGAGAAGGGCAGCGGAGAGGAAGTATCCACCCGAAACCATTATGATGGCAAGGATGATGGTTATCCAGTCCGGTATGCGCCGGCCCTTTTCCGCGCCCAGCAGCCGGTCTGCTACCAGCATCCTGAATATTACCCATAAAACAAGCACACCCATTCCGATGCAGGCCATCTGCAGGGGCAGATACCAGGGCCAATTCGCGTCTGTTATGGTGAAGTTGCTGATGAGATAACGTTCGACCCCGGTCCAGGCATGGAACAGATTAAGGGGCCCGATAAGAATCGCCCCTGCGGCGGCAGCGGCGAGGAGCGGTTTCTTCCACTGTTTCATGGTCAGGTTAACCATACAAATCCCCCATTGTGTTCAGCTGAATATTGCTCTGACCCCTATGGGGCCGATAGTTATCGGTACATCCGGAATTCTGAGGCTTTGATGTAAAATCCCGACAATCCGGGCTCTGACCCAGTAATAAAAATATACCGATAACAATCGGTATATATAATACTTATCAAGACCAGATTTACTCTGACACTGTAAAAAAGACAGATAGTTATCGGTGCCAGAGCAACCTTATGCTTACTCTGGCACCGGTCAGTACCGCATCAGGACACCAATTCAATCCCCAGGGGATATTTCGACAGCTCCTCACAGCCATCCTTACCGATAACTATCGGGTTTTCATAGCGGAACCCTATGTTTTCCTCAGGACAGGCGTACTGCATGGCGCAGATAAGGACTTCATTCTCACGGTAGACATGGTCCGGGTTGGTCCAGTAGGGGAAGGGCCCGTCGTTCAGGCCGATACGCCACTCATCTCCCATCATGCCGATGCCATGTTCAAAGCCGGGTACCATGTAATCGGAAAAGCCGCCTTCCTCGGCCAGGGCCATCATCTTTTCGGCCAGCTGCGACGGCGATATGCCGGCCCGGTAGGTAGCCAATGTAGCCTTCACGATCTTCAGGAAATTATTGGCGTGCCACCATTGCCGGTCCGTGGCCTTACCTATGAAATAGTTGTGCGAATGATCGCCCAGGCCCAGCTTGAACATGGCGTGGATATCCACCATGAGGGGTTCTCCTTCGGCGAGCTTTTTCCGGGTCGCCGGTGTGCAGGCGCCGCCGGCAAGGCCGGTTCGGTAGCCGCAGGCGATCTCGTTGCCGCCGGTGAAGGACCACTCCCATTCGCTACCGGCGCGGCGCATCGCCAGGGCGGCAATGCCGGCAATCTCGGTCTCGGTCAGACCTTTCCATCCGCCCTTCTCAAGGGCTGCCCGGACGGCCCTATGGCCCTCGTCGACGATGCGCGAAGCCTCCCGGAAACGATTGATGGTACCCTTGTCCTTGATGAGGGCCAGGGCGTCGATGATGGTATGGGCATTGACCAGCTCCGACCCTGAAAGGGCGTCACGGTACTGCTCGTATTCATAGTGGGTGAGCCACCCTTCCGGCAGGTAGTTGGACATGCCGCTCTCGATGCCGACCCTCCCCTTTCCGCCTGGGATATGGTCCCTGATGAAATCGGCTATCTGCTCGATCTGGTCCTGGCCCCCCATGGGCGCGAAACCGCGCACATGGTCCTCGTCGACCCAGGTATCGTCGGCCACGCGGGCAGCGTCGATGACGAAGGTGAATGCCGTGGGCATCCCCTCGGCCGGTATCACGACGAAGCTCCGCCAGGGGCAGAAGGCATCCAGGGTCCAGGAGAGGGTGCGGAGGCGCGAGCCGAGGTAGCAGTCGATCTTCTGCTTCGCCATCTCGGCCTGGATGTCCCGAATCCGCTTCGGGAAATCGATGTAATAGGGATCATTGGGATTCAGTTTTGTCGTCATGGCCCCCTCCTTTAATATTCCGCTTCGATCGTGGCGATGACCTTGTTCAGCCGGTCGACCACCGACGCGAGCTTCAGCGCCTTCACCATGTTTCCCTTCAGCTTGAGCTTGCCGGTCATGAGGGCCTTCTGCGCGCCCAGCTCGGCGCGGGATATTTTCGCGAAAACCTCGTAATCGCCGGTGATCACGAACTCCGCTTCCGGGGGCGTTCCCTCCCCCACCTCGACCGCGGCAAGGGCCCCGTCGGCGAATTTGACGTGGAAGAAACGGTCCTTCCCGCCGGGGCAGTTCTTGTAGATATTGGACATGGATGAGGAGATACGGTTCATCTTTTCAGGAGAGAGCTCCGCCGCAAGGAGCCTCTTCGCCTCATCCCGCCATTCGGGACTCAGATATTTGACTTTAGCCATGCCAAACCTCCTGGTGAATTATAAATGAATTATTGAAGATAATATTCATTTATTCATTTAAAAAATCAGGGTGCTATTTTGTCAAGAGATTAATACCGGGCCCGAGAACCGCTATTTGCCCTCGGCCCGCTTCTTGACGCCCTTCATGTATCCTTCCAGTCCCTGCTTGGCCAGGAGCCGCTCGATCCATTCAGGAACGCCCCGGGCCTCGATTACGGGCGCATAGTAGTAGAGGGTTCGCGACCCGCCGCCATACGGTTCAATATATTCGAAACCCTCGACATTTTTTATATTCCATGCCGGCATCTTAAGAGGTATACCCTTATCATTATAGGCCTTGATTTCTTCGGGACTTATAAAACTCCACTCCTGCGTAAGCCTGGCACGGTCAAACTTAACGCGAAGCGTATAGAGTATCTTCATGAGACCGGCCTTTACCACGCCCTCGATGAGCAGGTCGTCCCTGGTGATCCGGTGCATTACCTTATAATACTCGAGACCGGGCACAAAGGCGGGCATCGCCTCCCAATCTTCCAGAATCTTCCACACTTTTGCCGGGGGAGCGTCGATGACCACAATGCCGATAACGCGCTTCTTCACGGCGCCGGCCGTTGTCTTCAGTTCGGTGATCCGGGTCTGCAATTCCCCCTTATCAAGCTTTGCCTGGTCGACATTGACCGTGATTTTACTTACCTCTGCCACAGCGGTGAATTGAACCAGGAACAACAGAACAAACAATACGCTCAATCGTTTCATAATCCGTACTCTCTCCATGAATATAGTGCAGCCATAAAAAGCCATCTCCATAATAGCAGATAATGATCAAACCTGCCATTGCGAGGATTCCCGATTCCATCGGGATAACGAAACATGCCCCGGCTTCCCCTCGACTACGCTCGGGGCGAGCGCCCGGCAGCCAGTTGGTCCCCGAGTAAAGCGATGCGGTGAGCCCTTCGACGTCGCTCAGGACAAGCCTGTCGAACCGTCGAGGGGCGCTTCGCTTTGCTCGCGATGACATATCCATAAATATACTGCATCACCTCGGTAAATATTCAAGTATAATTATAAAAAAAGCCCCTCGTTAAAACAAGGGGCCTCACATGGATACAATCAAGTTAAAAGCGTGTTTACTGATAGTTATACGGGATTTGTGTCTCGGCGCCGCCATTCTGGCTCACATAGTAATAACCGCCTGCCGGCTTTCCGCTCTTGATGACCAGGTCATAGCGGACGTAACCGGTATAAACGCCGGCAACGTCAATCTGGCAGCCGGAGAGGGTCCCGTTCTGCGACAACACGTCTGTAATGACCGTATGCTGGCTGCCATTCATGGTCATATAGAGATCGCAATAATCGGTATAGGCGATCAATATATCAGCGCCCGAAAGTCCTCCTGAGGCGGTATAGACGCAGGTGCCGCCGCCGTTAATGTCGGTGATGGTCTGGTTGCCGAGACTGCCCATCTTCGTGAGCCGCTTCGACGTGTAGTTAATGGATGTCATGAATTCCGTGAAGAATTCATGATCGGTCACGGAACGATAGCCCTGGTCCGGATCGCTGTGAACGCCTTCAAGGGTGTCGGCGAAGGGAACCACCTTGTATTTGAACGCGCCGGCGGGAACGCCGGTATCCTCGCAGGAAGTGCCGGTGATATCGCCTCCCACCTGGACAGAGGCGTTATTCCAATCCGTGCGGAACACCCTGTACTTCGTGGCCCTGTCAACGGCGGTCCAGGCAATTGAGACCCTGTCCGCATAGGAGCCGTCACTGGCGGTGACGCCGGTCACTTTACCCGGCGCGTTCGGGTCAGCGGAGAATCCTTCGTCAACGGCGCTGTACACGCTTTCCGCGTCATTCTGATCGATGGCTGTGACAGCGTAAAAATAATGTGTCCCGACGGTTATGTCTGTATCGGTAAAACAATAGCCGGATTGCTCGGTGCTTCCGCCGTCTCCGGCGCCGCTGCCGTCATCGCCATCATCTTCGCCGTCATCCACTACAACCGGCTCAACGGTGATAACCGTGGATTTTGTCGCGTCGCTTTTCAGGAGATGCTTCAGGGGCACATAGATGAGTGGATCGTTATCGTTTTCCAGGGTGATGGCGCCCCCGGTGCTCACTATCTTGACATATTTCGCGTCGCCATCGTCAACGGCATAGCAGACCGTTGTGCCGACCGCGGCATTGATCAGATCGACCACTTCGTCCTGGGTATAGAAACTCCCCCAGGTATGGCCGGAAAATTCCACCACCGTGTCAATGGAATCGCCGATAACGATATGTATCTTGCAGGTGGAAAGCCCTATGATATAAACGCCGATGTTGCCGAACCAATCCGCGGCACCGAGGTCCACATCGGACTGGAACACGGCCTGTGTCGTTGCGGTGGAATCGGACGAATAGAGGGGCTTAACCGCGACAATGGACTTTTTGCTGGATACCTGGGTCGCTGCCAGGTCGGCTGCAAGGACGGTGCCGATTGATGTAAAGGTCCCATCCTTTGTATCGGAACGATATACCTTGTAGCCGGCCGCTCCGTCCACAACTTCCCAGGTTATCCCGATCTTATCTGAGTGGACGCCATCCGTTGCTGTCACGGACGCGGGCGCGTCTATCGACGCTCCTCCGATTCCCGAATCCCCGGTTAACAGGCCCAGGAGTGACGAATTCTTTTTTGAGTTGTCACCGCCCTGTTCGCAGCCCAGGGCCGCGCCAAGGCAGGCGCATAGCAGTACAGTCAATAATACTGATTTCTTCATTCAGCCTCCGATAATACTTCTTTGAGATTAGACTTGTTCCAAATCTGGCGTCTCGGCCTCGCAGGGAACCCCTGCGGGGCTTATAAGGGGCTTCACCCCTTATACCCCATAAAAAATAATTTTAAAACAAGTCATTTATTTATTTGTTCCGGATGTCAATAAAGGAAACTATTAACTCCTCTATCATGGGCCGGAATTAATGCACAATATAATTGTAGAAACCAAAACAGCTATAAGATAAAAACCGGGGCGCGCCGCAGCGCGCCCCGGGCAGTTATTCTATCTCGTTCAATACAACCGATAATTAAGGCACGTAATCATAGGGGATCGTGGTCGCAGACCCGCCGGTCTGCGTCACCGTATAAGTGCCGCCGCTGGCGTTTTGGTTTGTAAGCGACAGATTAAAACCCACAGTCCCGGAGTATAAACCGGTTACGGTTAACGTACCCGTAATTGTTCCCGTTCCTGATGAATTTGCCACAGTGGTTTGAGTACCGTTAAGCGTTAATAAGTAATCAGAGTAATTGGTGAAGGTTATGAGCACGGTCGCCTTATCTGACCATAAGTCATAGGCGGCATTGTAATTGCAAGTGCCATTACTACCCTCTGCTAAATCGTTAACGGTTTCAGTTCCGATCATATCAAGTCCGCTCGCCTGCAGTTTGCTTATCCTGCTCAGAGCCGATTCCTCTTCCATATAAACCAGATCAAAGAATTCGTATTCAGTGGCGGCCCGATGCCCCTGGTCAAGACCGCTGCTGCCGCCCGCCCCGGAGGAGTTATAGGGCGTCACTTTGTAAGAGTATACGCCAACATCAACCGTTGTATCTGTATAGGAGGTGCCGGTAATATTGCCGCCTACCTGGACCTGAATGGAAGAAGAGTCGACACGGTACACCCGGTAATAATCCGCGCCTGTCGCCTCTCCCCAGGTAACCGTTATTCCGCCGGCCTGACCCTTGGAAGCGGAGCAGATCGCCACCTTGGAAGGCACATTGTCGTTGGCCTTGGTGGATCCCTCTTCACCCAGCGTGGGCATGACGCTTTCATTGCCGTCGGCATCGACGGCGGTGATAGCGTAGTAGTAGATGCCGCCCTGGGAAACATCGGAATCAATATAATAATATGACACGGAGGAACTGGAGGAAGCGGCGCAGGTAGTGAATTTCCATACGTAATCTGATTCAAGGTGATTCCCGGCCAGGTCGGTCACGGCAGTGGTTATGGTGGCCGTATACTCCGTGCTTGGCGCCAGCGCAGCCGATGGCGTAAAAACGCCGGTGTTGGAAACCGTGCCCGCCACAGCGGTTTCGCCCGCAGAGAGTGTAAAGCTTGAGCTGTTCATGGTGGCTGTGTCAATGGCCTCGCTGAAGGCGACGGAAACTTTCGCGTTCAGTGCGATATCCGTGGCGCCGTTTTTAGGGCTCACTTCCGATACAGTGGGGCTGGTGAGATCGCCGCAGGAGATCAAAACCGGATTGGCCGTTACCACAGTGGAAGAATTGGAGCTTTCATCAAGAAAATCGAGACCGACCCAGAGGATATTACCGGGCAAATCATAATCGCTGGAAAGAGTAATTGCATAAGAGCTTACAATCTTGATATACTTTTTCCCATTGACAGTGACAGCATAACAGGTGCCGTAACTGCCCAGGGCATTGTTGAATTCCGCCACAATCATGGTCTGGGTCCAGGTGGTTCCTGTGAACAAATTTTTACCGATAAACTCAATTACGGTATCAACTACACTGCCCACCCGCAATCTCACAGAATAGTGCTCAGATGTATAAGTCCAGCCCACTCCAGGCAACCAGATTCCGGTTGTATAAGGAATGTGTATTCCATCGCCGATATCTCTCGCTGACTGATACGTGGCCTGATATACCGGATTGTCGCAGTCGCCGCCGGTGGCGGTGGTCGTAACAGTGCCCGGGTCAGTGCTGGTCGGCGTGGTGGTGGTCACAACGGTGGAATCTGCATTGACCAGGTTATCGGCATCAACGGACCCGATCTTGGCGGCGAAGGGACCCCCTATCTTATCGGAACGGTATACATTATAGCTCACGGCCTTGTCAATGGTGGACCAATTAATACCGACCTTGTCTTTATAATCCGCGTCAGTGGCCTCTACGGTGGCCGGACCATGGAATGTGTTCGTGGCATTATCGGTATCTGCACCATCTGTCGTAGAATCTGTAGAAGTGCTATCAGAAAAAGGCCATACTCGTTTTTTGTTCCCATCGTCGCCGCAGCCGGTCATGACAGCAAGGCAGCTGATGAAGATCACCATTATCATGCCAAGTCGTTTCATAATACCCTCATTAAAATAATGTCGGTTATTTACTTAAACACGCACTGATCCATCAGGAACCAGCTATGATGTTTAAAAAATAGAATTATTGTGGAACTACCGTTGGCCATCCTGCCGGATTCTTAAGAATCATTGCAAAATGACAAACATCTAAAAGAGGCAACCCCCCGGAAAACTCTTAAATATCCTTATAATTGGATATAATTCCACAATAACTCAATACTATTTTATATTTTGCTGTCAGTATTGCTGAAATATATACTATAATTAGAATTATTAATCTGGCCATAATCTGATATGTCAAAAAGTGGCCATGAAAAAGGAGTGAATTTATACAAATAATTTAACAAAACTATTGCATGTGTCTACTTTTTAATTCCCGATTTATAAATCACTATTAATTTGCGATCATTTATATGCTATATGCAAGGCTGCGACCCCGCCAAGGAGCGGGTGATGTTCAACCCTGCTGAAGCCGGCGGATCTGAGCAGATCCGACAACTCCTCAGGACCGTAAAAATTAACAGCAGAATGGGCAAGATAGTTATAGGCTCCCCTCTGGCCGGAGACAATACCGCCGATGAAAGATACGACAATCTTTGTATAAAGATGAACCAGTGCCCTGAAGATGCCTGAACGAGGCTGGCTACTCTCAACGATAACAAACCGCCCTCCAGTTTCGAGGACCCTGAGGATTTCCGCCAGGTACCGGTCCCTGCCAGGATTCCGGTAGGTAAGGTTTCGGAATCCGAAGGCGATGGTTATGACGCCGAAGGCGCCATCTTGAAAGGGAAGCTCTGATGCGTCCCCGGCCGCGAAAAGGGCCGGCACGCCGGCGCGGGCTGCCTTTACCCGCGCATACTCCAGCATCGCCATGCTGAAATCGACGCCGTACACATCGGCCCGCTTTCCCGCAGCTGAGGCGACCCTCACCGCCAGGTCGCCGGTGCCTGTGCAGAGGTCCAGGACCCTCGCCGCCCCCGCGGCCAGGCATGCCTCAGCGGCCCTGCGGCGCCACCTCTCGTCGAGGCGCAGGGTGAAGAGCCTGTTGATCAGATCGTAACTCTCCGGCACTTCCGAGAACATCTTCTGCAGGGGTCTGTTCTTTTTACTGATGCTCAACGATTTCCTCCGGCGGACAGGGTCAACGGCGAGGCGCCCGATCTTTCCGGCGCTTCTATGTGTCAGATAGAATATTATCGCGGGGGACGCAATTATTTTTTTTGCGGCCCTCCCGTACCCGGGACTTACAGGGCCGTTTTTCTTATAAGGGCGGCGTAAAAGGCGATGATGTCGGCGAAATTGTCGATGCATATCCTCTCGTCAATGCCGTGGACCCGTCCCATGTCGTCAGCGCCGATCCGGGCCGGCGTAAAACGGAACACCTGCCTGCTCACCGCGGCGAAATGACGTGAGTCTGTGGCGCCCACCATGAGAAAGGGGGCCACGACGATGCCGGGGAAGAGGGAGATGATGACATCTCTCAGTGCGCCATATTCCGGAGATCCCGTATCAGACACCGGCGACGGATCGCTTGAATTCTCCCGCGCCGCGATTTCCACGTCCGGATCTTTGATGACGGCTCTCACCCGCGACAGGACACCTTCCCTTGTTTCACCCGGAAGGACCCGGAGATTCACAACCGCCATGACCCTTTGTGGCATTACGTTCTCTGTCTCGCTTCCCTCAAGCATGGTAGGGGCGATGGTGGTACGTATCATGGCATCCGTCTGCGGCGACGCGGCAAGCATTTTCAGAAAGATCTTTCTGAAAAGCCCGATGTTCCTGTAAAAAATTCGGAAGGGCTGAACGGCTTCCGATCCCAGGGTCCGAAACATCGCCTGCACCGGCCCGGTAAGGCGCGGGGGGAACGGTTTTTTCTCGAGGCGGCAGAGAGCCCTGGCTATCCTGCCTGCCGCGGTACGGCGCGGCGGCATCGACGAATGGCCGCCTGCGTCGCGGGCCGACAGTTCCAGGCTCAGATATCCCTTTTCAGCAATCCCCACCAGCGCTGCCGGCTTTTTCAATCCCGGCATGACGGCATCACGGATAAAACCGCCCTCGTCCAGGGTAAAGGCGAGCCTGACGCCACGGCCGGCGAGGACCCGGCTGATTTCCGCAGCACCCCGGTTGCCGAGAACCTCCTCGTCGTGGCCGAAGGAGATATAAACCGTCCGCTTCGGCTTGAAACCATCGGCAATGAGGCCTTCCGCCGCCTCCATGATGCCGATGACAGCGTCCTTGACATCCAGGGCCCCCCGCCCCCATACGAACGCCCCGTCCATGTCACCGCCAAAGGGGGAACGGGTCCAGGTCTCCCCGACGCCGTCCTCGGCCGGAACCACATCAAGATGGGCCATGAGAAGGATCGGTTCCGCCTGTCTGTCCGATCCCGGCCATGTATAGAGAAGGCTCAGTTCATTGATGGTCTCGCGCTTCATCACGTGGTGAACCTTGGGATAGGTCTTCTTCAAATATCCATGGAGGCCGAGAAATGCCTTCCGGTCTGTCTGTGCCGGGTCCCGTTGGGATATGGTCTTAAAGCGTATGGCCCCGGCAAGGTGCTCCGCGGCTAAATCTTTGTTGATTTTCATGTAACCTCTGTGAATCCTGTATCACTCAGGTATTACCAGTTATATAAGGAGCTTTTTGATATGATAAAATTTCTGCTCTGGCTCATTCTCCTCGTCTTCTGCTGGCCCCTGGCCATAATCGCGCTCATACTCTATCCCATAGTGTGGCTTCTGCTCCTGCCGTTCAAGATCCTCGGCGTAGCCGTTGAAGGTGTTCTGGGACTGGTTAAATCAATTTTTATGCTCCCGGCGCGGATTCTGCGCGGGCCGGGTAAATTCTGACAAACCGGAGCGGTTAATGCCGGGGAGCCTGATCACACCCTGAAAGCTTCCCGGTAATTCCCGATATGATTGGTTTTGATCTGCAGCCATTCGGGGATATCGCCGCCCCGTGTCGTCGCGGGCTCTATCCTTACAACATCATCCCCGATGAATGATATGTTCTTTATTTCAATGTTGAATGATACATATTCTTTTTTCCCGTCTCCCGGCCCGCCTGATGATTTGCCCGGAACCGTTTCGTAATATACCACATATTTAAGCAGGTGCTTCCGCTTACCACCGAGACCGATCACGATCCGCTTGTTCGTCACTCGCAGAAAAACGCTTGTCATCGGCTCCGTGGACGACCCGGCCGGAAGCTCGACGCTGCAGGTATCATCATCGAAGATCATCTTTTCCCCATAATGAAGGCCGAGATCCTCCACCGTCGTCTTTTTAAACCATTTGAAGAAGACAAAGGCGGCAGCGATAATGATCGCTACCACAAGCACCAGCAATCCAAACGCTTCCATAAAGGACAATCCTCCCGATAGTGCTAATTAGAGCCGGCTCGCGGCAGCGGCAAGGCCGGCTGGTTATTTCTTCTTTTCCATTTCGGCTATCTGCGCAATGATCTCGTTATATCGCTTTTCATTGATGGGGTAGAGATAGAGGACAACGACCCCCAGAACAAATATAACAGCAGTTATTGGTCCAACCAGAAGCCGTATGCCCAGCTGCGCCTCGGCGCTCTGGACCGCGTCTGGCACATAACCGACCAGGGAGAGCACGGCGCCGGTGATCGCCAGGGCTATGGCCTGGCCTATTTTTATGCCGAAGGTCCAGATGCCGTAAAAGGCTCCCTCGGTGCGCTCTCCCGACAGAAGATAATCGTACTCAACCGCGTCCGGCACCATCGCGTAGGGCATGACATAGGTGAATCCGAGACCGATACCTGCGGAGCACATCAGCGCTATGGAAAAACCGACCGGATACAGGTGCCCGAGGAAAAACAGGATCATTATATTAAGCGCGAATATCAGCATACCCGCGCCATAGACTATCTTTTTCCCGAATTTCTTTGACAGGATGACGCTCACCGGGATGAACACAAAGGCCGTAACCAGGAGCACCAGCATGGCCGTGGTCGTGGCCTGCTCATCGTTATGGATATACTTGAAGTAATAGGCTGCAACGCTCATGATAATGGTAAGGGCCGTCACGTGCAGAGCGTATGCGCCGAGAATAAGGAGGTACGGCCTGTTCATGAAAACCTTTCGGTACGTCGCGAAAAATCCCTTGCTGAAAGGCTCGCGCTCTGTCGACGGCTCCCTTACTGAAAAAAAGGTTATAAGAGCGGTTATCAGCATAACACCGCCGAAGACCGCTCCCATGGCGGAAAAACCCGCACTCTTTGTTTTAAAGAGACTGACGAGGGGTAGCGCCAGGCCGGCGCCGGTCAGCGTGCCGACAACGGCGAACCCGAACCGATACCCGTTAAGGCTGGTGCGCTCATGGTAATCCTGGGTCAGCTCGGGGGTCAAAGAATTATAGGGGATATTGACCGCCGTATAGGCCGTATTGAGAAGGCAGAAAGCGACAACCCCCCATATGAACAGGGCTGCCTGGCTTTCCAGGTGGGGATTGGTGAACATGATAATCATGGTTACAAACAGGGGAAATGACCCGAAGAGCATCCAGGGCCTGCGCCGTCCCCAACGAGTTTTGGTGCGGTCGGAAAGGAATCCCGCGACAGGATCGGTAATGGCGTCCCATATCTTCCCGATCGCCACCACAATGCCTGCAAGGCCGGCCGCTATACCGACAGTATCTGTCAAATAGATCATGAGCCAGAGACCGATTGCAGTGAAGAACAGGTTGCCTCCCAGATCGCAGATTCCGTATCCGATCTTGCTTCTCATAGACATTCCTGATCCTGCCATGAACAACCTCCCTGGATCGCTTGTTAGGTACAAATTGTAAATTGCATGTTATCACCGACCGATTAAAATTGCAATACATTTCAAGCAGTAATATAAAAATAATGATCATTGTCAGCCCTAATGAGTGACATCATCATTAATTAAAAATTTTTTTATATCAATCAGGATCATTCGTTTAATTCATTAGAACCGATCAATCAAGGATGTGATCTGGATGGAAACAACTCTCAATATCGATAAAGACATACTGAATAAAATGACACGGGCGGCGCAATTGAAAAGAATTTCCCGAACAGAGCTTATAGTCATTCTGATGAATAAAGTCATGGGGGAAACAATGAATCCTTTTTTCTTTGGGAGGATGGTACAGTATCAGGAAAAAAGAGACCCAGGAGAGTGGCACAAGTTTCATATTATCCTGAGGCCGGATGAGTATGAGTTTTTTCTTGATCTGAGGAAGCTTCTCAAAATGTCTGTTTCGCATATTCTCGCCTTTGCTGTTGAGAGATATTTGAGCAAATTGATTAACGAGGTTATAACCGATAACTATCTTTATAAAAACTATGTGATGATCAGAGAATTGATTAATAATATACAAAGCTGGAAATTAATCTGGGGGTACCCACCCGACATTAAAAAACATGTCACATAATTTAATACTTGAAGTATTTCCATCACCCTGATTCCCTCATACAAGGAGGTCCCAATGCCTCACACTCCTTCAACCTATGATCGCATGAAAGAACTGCCCCTTTCAAAGGTGAAGGTCACGGGCGGATTCTGGGGAAGCCGGTGCGCCATGAACCGGAACAATGCCATACTCTACCAGTGGGACCAGCTGGAGCAGACAGGGCGCATTGACAATTTCCGCATTGTTGCCGGGACAAGGCAGGGATTCCGTAAAGGCTTTTTCTACAATGACTCCGATGTTCACAAGTGGGCCGAAGCTGCCGCTATAATTCTGGATGAAGGCCCCCATCATCGTCTTAAGAAACTCCTTGATGAATACATTGACATCATCCGCGGTGCCCAGGCAGAAGACGGCTACTTGTTCACCTATAACCAGTTCCATTTCCCCGAAGACCGTTGGAAAAATCTGCAAATAGAACACGAGCTCTACACCCATGGCCACCTGATTGAAGCAGGCATAGCACATGGGAATGCAACCGGTGGGAATAACCTCATGGAAATAGCGTGTAAAGCGGCGGACCTGGTAGTAAGCGATTTCACCAGCGCAGGGGCCGCCATGACGCCGGGTCATGAAGAGGTCGAGATCGCCCTGATACGTCTCTATCGCGCAACGGGAGAAAAAAAATATCTTGAAACGGCCCGTCATTTTCTGGAACAGCGCGGCAGGACGAGCTTTTTCGGCCTGCGGCTGATAGGACAGTTCCTGAGCCAATCCCGGCGCGCGGGCTTTATCAGGAAGCAGGAAAATGAAATCAACGGCAGGGCATCAACACCGGCTGGATTTGATTTCACGGAGAACCTTACGGCAACGGAGCCGCCCTTCCTGAAGTTGCGGGCCCACTGGTCCTTTCTCACCGGAAAATTCTTCCAGCAGCATCGCCCCATCAGGAAGCAGCGCATTCCCGAGGGGCATGCGGTCCGATGGGGATACCTTGCCACCGCCATGGCGATGCTCTTCCGGGAAACCGGCGACCGGTCGATCATCGGGACCCTGACGGCGGCATGGGACCGCATGGTCCAACGCCGCATGTACGTCACCGGCGGCATAGGGTCCCTTCCGGTCATTGAAGGTTTCGGCAGGGATTACGAGCTGGACAATCGCTACGCCTACTGCGAAACCTGCGCAGCCCTGGCAAGCATTTTCTGGAGCCATGAAATGCTCATGGCCACCGGTGAGGCCCGCTATGCGGACCTTATCGAATGGCAGCTCTACAACGCCGCCTCCGCGGGCATAGCCCTTGACGGCCGCTCCTACCTGTACCGCAATCCCCTTGAATCGGAAGGGCAGAAACGCAGGCCCTGGTATGCCACCGCCTGCTGTCCGAGCAATGTGTCCCGTACCTGGGCTTCTTTGGGCAAATATATTTATTCAATTAACAACAGCAATATTTGGGTGCACCAGTACTTCGACAACAAAGCAGAGATCGATCCCCAGGACGGTTTCCCGGCGGCAGCACAGATCATAATCGACTCTAAACTGCCCTGGGAAGGCCCCGTATCGATTAAAATTGAGATCGACAATCCTGATGAATTCACATTACATCTCCGCATTCCCTCATGGTCCGGAAATCCTTCTATTATGATCAACGACAATCAGGAGAAGATAGTTATCCCCCCAAGGCCTGAAATTGTCTCAGCCTCAGGATATTTTCCCTATCATTCATGGTATATTTCCATAAAAAGAAATTGGGATAAGAATTCCACAATCGAAATCTCTTTCCCCATGGCCATCGCGATTCACCGGTCACATCGCAAGGTCAAATCGAACCGGGGGAAGATCGCCCTGTCCCGGGGCCCCCTGGTTTACTGTCTTGAAAGCATTGATAATCCGGCCACAAAAATTCCGGGAGCGGCTATTGATATAACTAAAGAACTAAAGCCGCGTTTTTCAGAAAAGCACTTCGGCGGTACCTGGGTCCTTGAAGGTTCGGACCCGGCAGGGAATCCTCTCACCTTCATCCCCTACTTCTGCTGGGCCAACCGGGGTCTATCCAACATGGAGGTGTGGGTGCAGGAGGTTACAGGCGATGCCAGATAAACACCACCCGCGGCCTGACATGGCCCGCGACCATTGGCTTTCCCTTGACGGAACATGGGAGTTCGAGTTCGGGGCTGATGGAGCGGACAGCGATAAGATTCTCCTCCGGGAAACCCTGGGCGGCTCTATCACCGTCCCTTACTGCATCGAAAGCGAGGCAAGCGGAATCGGCATAAAGGACCCGCCACCGGTCTCATGGTACGCCAGAAGCTTCCGCCGCCTGGACCTGCCCCCGGGCAAGCGCTTTTTCCTCACTTTCGGCGCCGTGGATTACGAAGCAATGGTCTGGCTGAACGGAGCGTTCCTCGGATCCCACCGAGGAGGCTATACATCCTTCACCTTCGAGATAACTGATCATATCGCGGATAACAATCGCCTCGTTGTAAAAGTCCTAGATCCCCGGTCGCGCAGAACCCTCCGGGGGAAACAATATGTATGGAAAAAAATGAGCCCCATCTTCTACACGCCGGTGAGCGGCATCTGGCAGCCGGTCTATATCCACGCCACGGGGAATTCCAGCATTGAAAAGATCATGATATCCACCAACACGGATACCATTTCTATTTCATGGACCATCGACCATGGCGCCCGCCTGGTCATAGAGGCCGCTGGTCCGGACGGGACCGCCACGGCAGGAGCAGACATTGCGGACCCCGCCCGGGACAGCGCCATATCACTCACCATAAAGGAACCCCGCCTCTGGTCAGTGGACAATCCATCTCTTTATACCGTGACGGTATCGCTCCATGACGGCGACGGAATCAGCGACCGTGTTGTCACATTCGTCGGCCTTCGCAGCATCGAAGCCAGGGAGGGAAAGATCTTCCTGAACGGCGATCCGCTTTGTCTCAAGATGCTCCTGGTGCAGGGCTACTATCCGGCGGGGCATTACACGCCTGTTAATGGCCTGGAAGGATATGAACGGGACATTCTGCTCATCAAGGCCATGGGATTCAACGGCATCAGGATCCACCAGAAGATCGAGGACCCGCGCTTTCTCAACCTTTGCGACCGCCACGGCCTCCTGGCATGGATCGAGATGCCCTCGCCGTTCCTCTTCAGCATCGTAGAGGAAAAGCAATTTGAAAACGAGCTATGGGACGTCCTCGACCGGGACTGCAGTCATCCCTCGGTAATGGCCGCGGTGCTCTTCAACGAGACCTGGGGCATCGCCGACCTCCTTTGGAGCCGCGGGAGAAAAAAATATATACGAGACCTCTACCGCCGCGTGAGGGAACGATATCCCAATCTCCTCGTGGTGGACAATTCCGGATACGACCATATCATGACAGACATCGTCGATATCCATCATTATCTTTCAGATGAAACAAAGATCCGAAAGCTCTACGAAAGCCTGGGGAACCCAAAGAAAATGACTATGCGCTTTTTCAGTATCCCCCGCGCCATAGCCTACCTTGTTCTGACCCACCGGGTGGCGCGCAAGCCCTATCTTGCAGGCGGGACCTACCGGAGCTTCGAACCCTTCATGGTGAGCGAATTCGGCGGCGCCGGATTCTATAAAACCGAAAAAAGTATACTGGAAAGCTTCGAGGACAATCTGCGAATCATGAAGGAATACCCGGCAATCGCCGGCTACTGCCTGACCCAGGCCTACGACGTGGAGGGAGAACAGAACGGCCTCCTCACCTTCCAGCGCGAATCGAAGTACGGCATTGAAGAGATCGCGGAAGTCAACTCACTATTACAAACCAATCTTCCAAAATAACCCGGTCCTTTTTCCCGATGATTATTCCATGCCGCCGGTGTATCCGTATTTCGAAGAAGCTTCGATCCCCGCGTCCCGGACGATCCGGGCAAAATCATCGATGCGCGGCATCATCAAACCGGACGGCCCCGATATGCCGATCGAATACAGGGCTTCGCCGCGATAATTGACGACTGGCGCCGCGATGCACACGATGCCGCTTTTGTATTCCTCCCGGTCAAAGGCTATCCGTTCTTTCCTCGCCCTGGCAAGTTCATCGAGCAGGGTTTCTTTCGAGAGGATGGACCGCTCCGTGTATGGCCGCAAATCGGCGCCATCGAGGAGAGTCGACAGGCTTTCGCCATCTCGAAAGGACAGAATGGCCTTGCCGAGGGCCGTGGCAATCGCAGGCTCACGGGTTCCCACCGCGATGTTAACGCTGATGCTCTCACGGGGCTGCTCCACGGCGAGAAACACCACGTCGGCGCCTTCGAGAACGGCCAGGTGGGTGTTCTGTTTCGTGGCGGCGCATATGCGCGATATGATCGGCCTGATGACGCTTTCGATTTTTGCCTGTTCGTTGAATGAACCGGCAAGCTCCATGAACCTGAAACCGAGGGTGTATTTCTTGGTTTCCGCGTCCTGCTGTACAAAATTATTTCGCACAAGGGTTGATATCAGCCTGAATACCGATGAGCGGTCGATGGTAAAATGGCCCGCAATTTCATTTAGCGATAGGGGCTGATCGGACGAGCCAAGGATGGTTAGAATCTTCAGGCCCCGGTCAAGGGATTGTATTGTATTATTTGCCATTGTGATTATATTTATTTCAGATATATAAAGATTTTTATTAAATTAAAGATTCTTATATACTATGATATAAAAATTTTTAAAAAAATCAATTAATTTATTGCAAATTATGCAATAATATTGTATATTATACATATAAAATTAACCAAAGGGAGGTTATCATGCCCTTTATCGATTTTTCCGAAATCAATGGATCAAAAATTGATAGGCCCTTTGAACGGGAAATAAAATTCCTCCTCTCTCCCGACATCGACCCGTCTGTAAAGGGCTTCACGTTCCTTCTTTCCACCCTGGCCCCCAACGGCGGCTGCACTGATTTTCATACCCACGCTGAAGCGGGGGAACTCATGATTTTCATGTCAGGCAATGGAAAGGCATGGCTTGACGGCGTCGAGCATGATCTTAAACCGGGCGTCGCCATGTACGCTCCTCCCGGGGTCCTTCATAAAACCATGAACACCGGTTCGGAACCACTGCAGATAGCATGCGTATTCGTCCCGGCCATTTCAACCGATTACATCAGGCAGAACATTGAAGACGCCCGGAAAAAAAAGTGAGCAGCCAATGAATAACAGCGCCAGGCAGGCATTGGATAATATATGCGGGGAATCTCTCTCGGCCGGAAGCGTCATACTTCCCGAGCCGGTGATGAAGGATATGCTCCGCCAGTACGGAATACCGGTCCCCTCCGGCCGTCTCTGCCTCTCTCCGGGTGAGGCTGTCCGCTTCAGCAAAACCGTTCGGCCACCCTACGCCATGAAACTGGTCTCCGACATGGTGCTCCACAAGACAGAGCTGGGCGGCGTCCGCCTCGGCGTCGAAAGCGCGTCCCGCCTGAAATCGGAATTCGCCGCAATGGACACTATCTTTAAAAAGAAAAAAGTCGCCGGGTACGCGGGGATACTCGTGGAAGAGCAATGCCCGCCCGGTGTTGAGATGATCGTCGGCCTCCAGCACGACGAGGTATTCGGCCCGGTCATGATGATAGGACTGGGCGGCGTCTATACGGATTTATTCAAAGATGTATCCTTTCGCCCCCTCCCCGTTTCAAAGAAAGACATCACCGCCATGATAGATGAGCTGAAAGCCCGTCCCCTCCTGGCCGGCTTCAGGGGATCCGAACGGATCGACATGAAGGCCCTTGCCGGTACAATCGGCGCCATCGGCCGGTTCGGCGCGGACGCCGCTCACTGGTATGAATCGGTCGATTTCAATCCGGTCATCGCGCGGCCCGACGGCTGCGTCGTCGTTGACGCGAAAATGGTCCTCCGCCGGGGCCGTGACCCTCACAGCGCCGCCGGGGGAACGATCAGGACCGGCCACCTGGAGAATTTTTTCAGGCCGAAGAGCATCGCCGTCCTGGGAGCTTCGGCGACGCCGGGAAAGATCGGCAACATCATCCTTGACTCGCTGACGTCCGCGCCGGGCGAGAGGACCATATATCCCGTCAATCCCAACGCGCGGGAGATCCTCGGGATGACCTGCTATCCGTCCCTTGACGCGCTCCCCGCGGCTCCGGACCTGGTCATTGTCATCGTCGACCTGGCCATGCTTCCCGATGTCATCCGCGCCATGGCCGCCCTGGGCTGCCATAACGCCATCGTCATTTCCGGGGGCGGGCGGGAACTGGGCGGAGGCCGCGCGAAGCTCGAAGAGGAAATCCGCTCCCTGGCCCGGGAGCACGACGTGAGGATCATCGGGCCCAACTGCATCGGATGCTTCGACGGCGCGAGCCGCTTTGATTCCTTCTTCTATCCGAAAGAACGGCTGGAGCGCCCGCCCCGGGGAGCCGTGAGCTTCATCACCCAGAGCGGGACCTGGGGCTGCGCCTTCCTTGAAAAGGCCTGCCGCACCGGCATCGCCAAGATGGTAAGCTACGGTAACCGCGCCGACGTCGATGAGGGAGACCTCATTTCCTTCCTCGCCGGTGATCCCGACACGTCGGTGATCGGCAGCTACATCGAGGGGCTCTCCGACGGAAATAAATTCCTCGCAGCGGTCAGGGAATCTGTCGCCCGGGACAAGCCGGTGGTTGTGTTCAAGACCGGCAGGAACCCGGTTTCGGCGCGGGCGTCGGTGTCCCACACCGGCGCCTACGGCGGCACCTATCACGTCTACAGGGGCGCCCTCGGGACCGCGGGGGCAGTCCTGACCGACAGCTTCCATGAATGCTTCGCCGCCTGCGAGGCCCTGTCTCTTCAGCCGGCCGCCCGCGGCAACCGCGCCGCCCTCGTATCAAACGGGGCCGGTCCGATGGTGAACGCCATCGACCTCTTTCCCGACAGCGGCATCGAGCTGGTGAAGCTCTCCCGGGCCTCGGTGGACCGGATGCGCAGCCGATTCAGCTTCTTTTACCTGGTGGAAAATCCCGTTGACGTCACCGGCTCGGCCACAGCCGCCGATTACCGGCTCGTCTTGGAAACCCTGGCCGGCGACGATAACGTCGACATCATCATGCCTTTTTTCGTTTTTCAGAATTCGCCCCTCGACGAGACTATCGTGGACGTCCTCGCCTCCCTGAGCTCCGCCCGGGCAAAGCCGATCGTCTGCTGCGCCGCCGGCGGTCCCTACACGGAGCTCATGCGCGGGCGCCTCAACAGGGCGGGCGTTCCCCTGTACGATTCCGTGATCGAGTGGGTGGCGGCGGCCCGGGCCCTGGTGCGCTGGGGAGCCGTCAGAAAATCCAGGAGGAACCCTCTGCCATGGAAAAACTGATCATAACGGCCGCCCTGACCGGCGGCATACACGGCAAGGAGGCCAACCCGGCCCTTCCGGAGCAGCCTGACGAGATAATCAAAGACGCCGTGGCCTGCTATAACGCCGGCGCCGCCATCGTGCACCTTCACGCGCGCGACCGGCAGGGCAAAGGCGTGGGCGACCCGGCGATATTCTCGGAGATAAACAGCGGCATCCGGGCCCGTTGCCCCGTCGTCATACAGAACACGACCGGCGGGCCCGGCATCCCCATCAAGGAGCGCCTTTCAGGCCTGGACGCTGCCCCGGAGATGGGATCGCTCAACATGGGATCCATCGTGTTCTTCACCGGGAAGGAAAAGGCGGAGCTGCCGTTCATGAACCACAGGCCGGAGATCGAGGCCTTCGCAGCGGAGATGCTCAAGCGCGGAATCAAGCCGGAGATGGAGGTGTACAACCCGTCGATGTTCGGCGAAGTCGAAAACCTTATCGCGAAGAACCTGCTGGCGAAGCCGTACTACATCAACTGCGTCATGGGCGTCGACGGCATGGGCGGATACAAGGGTACGCCGAAAAATCTGATCACCATGATCGGGCACCTGCCGGAAGGGTCGGTATTCAACGTCACCGGCATCGGCCGGTGGCAGATGGGAATGAACGTGATGGCCATCCTGACCGGCGGCCACGCGCGGGTAGGGCTCGAGGATAACGTCTATTTCCGGAAGGGTGAGCCGGCGTCAGGCAACGCGCAGTTCGTCGAAAGGCTTGTAAAAATATCGAGGGAGATCGGCCGCGACATCGCGACACCCGATGAAGCGCGGGCCATCCTCGGCTTGAAGCGTTAATTATACTATAAGGAAAACAGCCATGAACATCGCAGTCGTAAATGAAATCAGCGCCGTGGCGCAAAACCCCGCCATCGTGGCGGCCCTGGAGGGGCGGGGCCACAGGATAATCAACGCCGCCATGAAATCGGCGGACCAGAAGCCGGAGCTCACCTATATCAACACCGGCTTCCTGGCCGCCCTGCTCCTTAACGCGGGCCGGGCCGATCTCGTCGTGGGCGGCTGCGGCACCGGCGAGGGCTTCCTGATATCGGCTTCCCAGTATCCGGGCGTATTCTGCGGCCTCATCGCAAGCGGCCCTGACGCCTGGCTCTTCGGCCAGATCAACGGGGGCAACTGCATCTCCCTTCCCCTCCTGTACGGATACGGATGGGCCGGGGACGTGAATCTCCGTTTCATCTTCGACCGGCTCTTCAGCGTTGAATTCGGGGCCGGATACCCGGCGCACCGGAGCGAATCCCAGAAAAAAAGCAGGGCCCTGCTCGCCGCCGTATCAAAGACGGCGCACCGGCCCTTTCCTGAGATCGTGGCCGGCATCGACGAAGCGGTCATCCGGCCGGTGCTGGAATTTCCCGGCGTCATGGAAACCATCGGTCTCGACACCCTGGCCGATGCCGCCCTCAGGGACGCCATTAGCTCACGGTTGAAATAAGGAGGACCCATGGAGATATCCGCACGCATCGAACGGGCCCGCGCCCTCGCCCGTTACGGCACGATAGACGCCGCGGTGAAGGCCGGCGCCATGAGCCAATTCGCTGACATCAGCGTTTCCGAGGCGATCGTCCTCGGCCTGCACCGCCAGGGCGTCACCCGGTACTGCGCCATATTCGGCCACGGGAGCACTGACATCGCCGAGGTTCTTCGCGTGTACGAAGCGGAGGGAGTCGTGCGCACCTTCAACTTCCGCCACGAGACAGCCGCGTCCCACGCCGCCACGGCACTGAAACTGCGCACCGGCGAAACCGCCGCGGTCATCACCTCCATCGGGCCCGGAGCCCTCCACGCCTTCGCGGGCTCCCTCTGCGCCGCCTCCAACGGCGCCGGCGTATACCACATCTACGGCGACGAGACGACCCACGGCGAGGGCTTCAACATGCAGCAGGTGCCCAGGGAGGAGCAGGGACTCTTCCTCAGGCTCTGCGGCGTCATGGGTGACGCCTACTCCCTCTTCGAGCCCTGGAGCGTAGTCGCTGCCCTCCGCAGGGGAGCAGCGGCGACCGGGAACCCCGGTTTCGGCCGTCCCTTTTTCCTCCTCGCGCCAATGAACGTCCAGCCTGTGTTAATGAAGAGCTTCAATATACTCGAGCTTCCTGAGGCCCCGGCGCCGCAGCGGTTGGCCTGCGCGGACGAAGACTTGTTCCGGCGCGCCTCGGAAGCTGCGGAACACGGGCGGCGCGTCACCATCAAGATCGGCCAGGGAGCCAGGGGCTGCGGCGCCGAAATAACCGAGCTCGCGAGGCTCCTCGACGCGGCCATCGTGGCCGGTCCCAACGCCAGCGGCATCGTCCCCTACTCCGAGCCGCGCCACATGACAGTGGGCGGCTCCAAGGGGTCCCTGTCGGGGAATTTCGCGATGAACGAGGCCGACCTCGCCGTCATCATCGGCGCCCGCGCCGTGTGCCAGTGGGACTCTTCGGGCACGGCATGGAGGAACGCCCGATCCGTAATCAACTTCAACACCGAGCCGCTCCACGCCGGGCACTACAACAGGTCGGTGAGCATAATCGGTGACGCCAAAACGAACCTGCGTCTCTGGATCGAGCGCCTGAAGGGCCTCGGTCGCGTGCAGCGGGACGGCTCGTCCCAATGGGCCAGCGAGCTTTTTTCAAAACGCGCCGAGTGGGAGCGCTTCAAGAAGGCCCGCTATGAATGCCCGCCCCTGTACGACGAGGTCTGGAAAAAAGAGATACTCACCCAGCCGGTCGCCATCAAAACCGTGTGCGAACACGCTGACGCGATGGGCGCACTCAAGCTCTTCGACGCCGGCGACGTGCAGGCCAACGGATTCCAGATCGTCGAGGACGAGCGCGAGGGCATGACCATGACCGACACCGGCTCCTCCTACATGGGGTTCGCGTCTTCCGCGGTCTTCCTCTCGGCCCTCTGCGACGTCTATCCGGTCGCCTTCTGCGGCGACGGCAGCTTCATGATGAACCCGCAGATCCTCATCGACGCTTCCCAGCACGGCGCCCGCGGCTGTATCGTGATATTCGACAACCGCCGGATGGCGGCCATCACCGGCCTCCAGCTGGCACAGTACGGGAGCGAATACCGCACCAGCGACGCCGTTGCCGTGGACTACGCCGCCATGGCGAGCGCGGTCGGCGGCGTCCGGGGGATATACGGCGGCGACACCGTCGCCGCTCTCCGCGCGGCCCTCGCCGAAGCGGCCTCGCACCGCGGCCTCTCGGTGGTCCACGTGCCGGTGTACGCGGGGCCCAACGAGCTTTCGGGCATGGGCGTCTTCGGCGACTGGAACGTCGGCAACTGGTGCGAACGGGTGCAGGCCGAGCATCACCGCATCGGCCTGTAATCGGTTAAATAACGCCAATGGAGTCACGGATATGAAAAAAATACGGGTGGGATTCGCCGGTGCGGGAAGGATCGCCGATGTGCATTTTCCCGGTTATGTGAAAAACCGCGACGCGGTACTCCTCGCGGTGTGCGACACCGACGAGGGAACCGCCCTTCGCAGAAAAAAGGAATGGGCCGTGAAAAAGCATTACACGTGTTACGAGGATATGCTGGCGGACCCGGCCATCGACGCCGTTGAGATACTCACCCCGACGATGTTCCACGAGGAGATGACGATCCAGGCCCTCAGGGCCGGCAAGCATGTGGCGGTCCAGAAGCCGATGGCCAACACCCTGGAGAGCGCCGACCGGATGATCAGCGCCGCGAAAGCCGCGGGCAAAGTGCTCAAGGTGTCGGACAACTACGTTTTCTATCCGCCCATCGTTGCTGCAAAGCGCATGATCGCCGAAGGGCAGATCGGGACGCCCACCAACATCCGCATAAAGCTCATCAGCGGCACCGGCGGATGGCTAATACCGCCGTCAGCGTGGGAATGGCGGGTGCGCGAAGCCCAGGAGGGACGCGGGCTCCAGACCTTCGACCACGGTCACCACCTCTGGGCCACGGCGTGGTTCCTCATGGGCGCGGCCGAGCGTGTCACCGCCTGGATCGAATCCCTGGACGGCGTCGTGGACAGCCCTGCCGCGATCATGTGGAAATACCGTGATACGGCCGCCTTCGGGATGTGCGAATACTGCCACGAACCGGACCTTGCGATCCCTTCACATTATTATGCCAATGACGAATGGATAGAGATAACCGGCACACAGGGGATCATCCTGATCAATCGCTGCACCGGGAACATAAAGAAATGCCCGGCCATCAGCTATTTCAACGGGAAATGGAAAGATATAGCGGTGCCTGGCGACGATTGGGTCGAAGGTTTCAAGGGATCGACGCGCAACTTCATCGGGGCGATACTGGGCAGGGAAGCGCCGAGCCTTTCGGCCGTTGAGGGGCGGGAGATACTGAAATTCTCCCTGGCAGTTCAGAAATCGAACCGCCTGCGCCGCGAGGTTTACCTCGAAGAGCTCGATAGCCGTTTCCCCGGACGCTTTACCCGCCGCATGATCAGCAGGGATATTAAATCCAGGACCCCCCGCAAGGGGCTCCTCGAACGCCTTGGCATCGGGAGCGGAGATTCGCGGTACGCCGCCCAGGCAGGGAGCCTGGTCATGGATCTTCCGGAACGATACGATCCCGGCGCGGTCGAAGGCTGGGAAACGGCCTTCGGGATCCGGCTCCTCCCCGACGGCGGCCAGCCCGAGAGGCGCTATTCCCTCATCATTAAGAATGGAAAAGCCGTCGTGACCGAAGGGGCCATCCCGGAAAACCCGGTCTGCGTCATGGCCGCGCCTGCGGGGACATGGGGCGCCATTCTTTTAAAGAAGAAAAAAGTGCAGATGGCCTTCATACAGGGGAAGCTTAAAATCGAGGGAAAGGCCGAGGAAGCCCTGAAGCTGCTTCCCTCGTTCAAGTTTTAACTGCTATTACAATACGAATCCGGCGGTACGACCGTGCGTTACACTCCAAGGTTTCGCATGAACTCTTCCTTCGAAACATGATTCGACTCGGCGACCAGCTTTCCGCCGTTGTAATAGCGAATGTAGGGGATAAGGCCGTTCTTCCACGTTCGTTCCTTGAAGTTCCTGAACTCGTTGAAAAAGTCCACCTTGTTATAGATCAACTCATAGAGATCGCAATCCGCTTCCAGCGAATAGAACCATTTTTTCATGTCAGCCCACTGGGGGCACCAGTCCTGGGTCATGAGCACCGCCACCTTCCGGCTCGACGCGGTCACGTCGCTTCCGAAGTCGCCGCATTCAATGGCCGTCATGGCCTGTTCCCGTGTAATGATCCGCACCGGCGTCATATCATACCTGCCTTCATTATATTATCACTTCCGCGGCATCCTTCATCCAGCCCGCAGTGTCTATTTTACCGCCCCGCCCATGGCGAAGTAGATAATGACGCCGATAAGCTGGATCGGTGACGAGATGATATCCGCCATGACCGGCGCGACATATCCCACCTTGATCAATCCCAGGACAAAGGGGTTCCTCTCCTTCCACCTGACATCGATCAGGGAATAGGGCTGTTCAAGGTGAAAGCCCTCCCTGACCGCGGCGCCTCCCCCGTCTTTCAGGCTCCAGATAACATAATGGGCGCTGAATTTCTTCACGTTGGAAAATGCAAGCTTGAGAAAAAATACCGGGAAATCCTTATCCCCCACATCGGCATGAAAGTTGTTTTTTATATCCCCCCGGGGATCAGCCACGGCCGTGGCATTGTACTTCTCGAAAATCTCCTTGTATCCATCGCTGCAGCAGTATTGCTCCACCAGCAGGAAGGCCTTTTTCGGGCCCGCCAGTTTTTTTGAGGTTTCAGTTATGATTATCTTTTCTTTAAAATAATCAACGGGCAGGTAAATATCCAGGTATCGTC
Source organism: Spirochaetota bacterium (assembly GCA_017999915.1). Taxonomy (NCBI): domain Bacteria; kingdom Pseudomonadati; phylum Spirochaetota; species Spirochaetota bacterium. The sequence goes on along the minus strand of JAGNKX010000020.1, from coordinate 40,847 downwards.
CGGGCCCAGCCAGGGGCCCCTCGAACTGGAGGTGATGATATTTCTTGTTCTTTATGATGATCTCCTCTTCAGCCACGCCCTGGTACGCCTTGTCCCTGGATTCGATGTTCTCGAATTCCCGCGACTCCCTGCCGTAGTCCCCCAGCCGTTCGTGGTACGTGATGGTGGCGCACCGGAGAAATCCCGCGCACAGCGCGCAGATCATTATCACCCGAACGATCCTATCATTCATGTTCATACAGCGCAACTCCTCGTCATCCGATGCATGATATCGCCGCTCAAGGGGGCTGTCAAATCTAATATTGCCTGATAGAAAAGGTGGGAGAGGATGCAGCCTGGAAAAAATACTTGTACTGCGCAGCGCCCCTTTCATTATTTGGATACCTGGGAACAGAACAATGAAGATCAAGATATCATCCCTCGGATGCCGCCTGAACCAGTCGGAGATCCAGTCGGTCTCGACGGCCCTCCAGGACATGGGCCACGAGATCGTCTGCGGCGACGAAGCGGACGTGTTCATCATCAACTCCTGCACGGTCACGCAGCGGAGCGAGGGAAAGACGCGCCGCCTCGTGCACCATGCCGCGGAAGCGGCGCGGAACAGGCCAGGCGCCAGGATTATCGTGACCGGCTGCTCCGCCCGGACACCCTCCCGGGAGGGAAACACCTTTTATCTTCCCAACGACTACAAGTTCATGATCCCCGACCTCGTTGGAAACTGGGACATCTTCGAAAATCTTACTCCGCCGGCGGACGCGCGCTTCCATTTCCCGGCGCCCCTCAAATCCTCCACCAGCCGCGTGAACCTGAAAATACAGGACGGGTGCGATAATTTCTGCTCCTACTGCATCGTGCCCCTGGTCCGTGGCCTACCCCGGAGCAAGCCCTCCGGCCAGGTCACGGAAGAATTCAGGCGCATCATCGGCGCCGGGTACCGGGAGATCATCCTCACCGGCGTGATGATCGGAAAATATGACGACGCGGGCCTGGACCTTGCCGGCCTCGTCCGCCTCCTCCTGTCGGTGGAGGGGCGCTACCGGATTCACCTCACTTCCCTCATGCCGGTCTATGTCACGGCGGAGCTCATCGAGCTCTTCGGCCACGGCAACATGGTGAAGCACCTGCACCTCTCCCTCCAGAGCGGGAGCGATTCGATCTTGAAGAAGATGAATCGACCCTACACCCGGGACCGGTATCTCTCCCTGACCGGCCGTATCAGGGAGGCGGTGCCGGACTTCAATTTCACCACGGACGTCATCGTCGGGTTTCCCGGCGAGACAGAGGGGGATATTCTCGAGACCCTTGGCCTCATCGGCGATGTAGGATTCTCCCACGTACACACCTTCCGCTACTCGCCGCGGCCTGGCACTGCGGCGGCGTCAATGGGCGACTCGGTGCCGGAGCAGGCAAAGACGGAGCGTAGCGGCCGGGTGATCGAGCTCTCGGAGCGTCTGAAGCATAACTACTACGGGCGGTTCAACGGCAGGGAATCCATATTCCTGAGCGAGCGCACCCGGGGCGGCGTCACCACCGGCTTCAACGAATACTACGCCCCGGTGGAAGTGGGCGAGAAGCTTCGCCGCAATGAATTCTTCACGGTGAAAACCCATTTAGAAGAAAAACAGGTCCTCAGCGGGATAGTTATCGGTAACCACCCCGATAGTTATCGGTAACCACCCGATAGTTATCGGTAACCACCCGATAGTTATCGGTAACCACCCGATAGTTATCGCTTCAACCGCTTAAATTACGACACTGGGGCCGTCCTAAAAAGCCCCCCACTGGGGGGGTGGGGGGGCAGAGCCCTTTAACGGATCAGAAAACAGCCAGAATCCGCTCCGATATGGCACAGAACACGATAATAGCAACAAACCAGACGACAAGCATTGATCCATAGCGGATAACAATCTTCCTCTCAAGGGCGGAGAACATCACGGTCCCGGTTGAGGCCCCATCGCTCCTGAAAACCCCGGAAGCAATCCCGACAAGGGCGGTCGCCATGACTCCGATAACATTCCACCACATCCAGGAAACCTGCCGCTCAAAAAAAACCCATAGCATGAGATTAGTTCCTATGCCGCAGGCCAGGCCAGCCAGCGCCCCGGCTCCGCCAATCCTTCTTGAAAAAATCCCAATGATGAACACCGCCGCGATTGGCCCGTACAGGGCCGATCCGATCTTGTTGATAAGCTCGATGATGGTTTCGGACCGCTCCGCCATGGCCAGGGCAAAGGCAATGGAGGCTGTTCCCCACAGTATTGTTATCAGGCGCGAGAGCCACACAATCCTGCGTCCCTTGAGTTTCCCCAGGTCGGGAAATATTCTCAATAGAAAATCCTCCCAGGTGACGGCGCTCAGGGAATTGATGGTGGAGTCGAGGCTCGACATGGAAGCGGCCAGGATCCCCACCACGATGAGGCCCAGGAGCCCATCCGGCACATAGGTCATGAAAAAGAGCGGCATCAGGTAATCGGGAGAAAGGCCTTTCATTCTCGCGGCAAACTCAGGGTTCCCCGCCAGGAAAATGATCATCAGTGCCCCCAGGGAACAGTAGGTAATGACCAGTGGGAACCGCGCGATGCCGTTTATCAGGAGGGCCTTCCAGGAGCCTGCCATGTCCTTCGTGGCCAGGAGACGCTGGGCCTGGCTCTGGTCGCACCCGTAATAGGAAACATAGAGGAAGAATCCCCCGAAGAGCATGGGCCAGAAGGAAAATGTCTCTCCGTCCCCCAATCCGGAAGAGTGAATATTATAGACCAGCAGCCGCCCTGCCTCAGAGGCGGGAAATCCGGCAGGACCGCCGAGGTGCTGGATGATGATGACGATGCAGGCCACGCAGCTCCCCCATAGTACGACGAGCTGTATCAGGTCGGAATAGATATCGGCCAGGATGCCGCCGATGGCGGTGTATGTCATGGACACAACGCCCACCAGGAGAATTGTCGAATGGATATCCATTTTCAGGAGGACCGCCGTCACGTAGGAAGTGGCCAGAAGGATCACGCCGCCCCCCAGGGAGCGGTTGATCATGAAGATCAGGGAAAGTGCGAGCCGCGTGGGCCGGCCAAAGCGCTTCTCAAGGATTTCGTAGATGGAAATGCCGTCCGCCGCGCGGAACACTGGCGCCAGGAAGACCATGATAAAGACCATGGCCAGGGGCACGGCGACCTCGTACTGCAGCCACTTCAGCCCGCCGCCGCTCCTGGCCGCTATGAAGGCCGGCGCGCTCACGAGGCTGATGGCGCTCACCTGGTTCGCCAGCAGGGATGACGCCACCAGCCAGGGAGAGACCCTCCGCCCCCCGAGAAAATAGTCCTCCCTGCTTTTCTGTGAGCGCCCCGCCAGGTAGCCGATGCCCATGATGGCGAGGATGTAGACCGCGACGATGACCCAGTTGACAGGAGCCATTATCCCCCCGATGGTGTGCGTCAACGGGCATGAGAGGCCCCGATGGCCGCCTTAACCGATCAGCCTGAACAGGAACTTCAGCAGCCTCACCTTCTTGTTGTAGGGCGGGTAGCGAAGCTTCATATCGACAAGAATGTCCCGGGTGAGGATCCCCCGCTGGTGAGAAAAAGTGTCGAATCCCGATTTCCCGTGGTACCGGCCCATGCCGCTGTCGCCTATGCCCCCGAAGGGAAGCTCCTGGCTCCCCACGTGGGACACGGTGTCATTGATGCAGCCGCCGCCGGAGGATGTTTCACCGAGGACCTTTTCCTGCTTTTTGACGCTCTTCGAAAAATAATAGAGGGCCAGGGGCCGCGGCAATCTGTTCACAATGGCGATGGCGTCATCGAGCTTTCCAAAGGACATGATCGGCAGCAGGGGCCCGAATATCTCCTCGCGCATGATAGGGTCCTTCAGGGTGACGCCGTCCACCAGGGTCGGGGCGATGAAGCGGTTCTTGCGGTCGCTCTCTCCGCCGTGTATCACCTTCACGCCGTCAAGGAGTCCCGTGATGCGGTCGAAGTGCTTCTCGTTGACTATCCGCGCGTAGTCCTTGCTCGACCGGGGATCGTCCCCGTAAAATTCGACGATGGTCTTCTTCAGCTCCGCGACGAAGGCGGCCTTGACCGTTTTGTGCACCAGCAGGTAGTCCGGCGCCAGGCAGGTCTGGCCGGCGTTGAAGAACTTTCCCCAGCAGAGGCGCCGCGCAGCAGTCGGGAGATGGGCGTCCTCGTCCACGATGGCCGGGCTCTTGCCGCCCAACTCCAGGGTCAGGGGCGTCAGCTGCTCGGCGGCCGCGCGCATGATGATCCTCCCCACCGCGGTGCCGCCGGTGAAGAAAATGTAATCGAACTTCTCCTTGAGCAGCGCCCCCGTCTCCTCGATACCGCCCTCGATCACGGTAATGTAATTGTCGCCGAAGGTCTCGCGTATGATCTTCGCCACCAGGCGTGAGGTGGCCGGCGCAAGCTCCGAGGGCTTGATGACGGCGCAGTTGCCCGCCGCGATTGCGGCGATGAGCGGCGCGATGATCAGCTGGAAGGGGTAGTTCCAGGGGCCGATGATGAGGACCACGCCGTACGGCTCTTGGCGCACCGCGCTGGTCGAATAAAAATGAATGATGGGAGTCTTCACCGCGCGCTTCCGGGACCATGACCGGAGGTGCCAGAGGACATGGCGGATTTCCGTATAAAGGATGCCGATCTCGCTGGCGTAGGACTCGAATAAGGGCTTTTTTAGATCCCTTGCGAGGGCGTCCATGATGGCATCCTCGTTTTTTCGTATCGCCTTCCTGAGCAAGCGCAGCTGCTTCTTTCTGAACGATACGTTTTTCGTATCGCCGCTTTCGAAGAATTTCCTGAGCCTGAGAATTTTACCGGCAATGGCTTTCTGTGACATGATATTCCCCCCTGGGAGTGATCACGGCGGCGAAACATCTTTCATGAAGTGCGCCGTGTATTGATCATCAGAGACGCATTACACCCTGATCGGCAAAATGACAATGGGAATTCCCTGCTGATAGAAGCGCCGCTGGATCGCAAAGGCCGAATAGTTATGGAGCCATCGCGAGAAAAACGTATCCTCCGGGAACACCAGCTGGCCCGCGAAGAAAATGGCATTGGGGAACTTTTTTAAAATTCCCGGCGCCAATCGTACCGTTTCCTCGATTACGTCTACGGCGATGGCGGTGACGCTTTCGGCGTAGTGATTGTGGGCCACCATGTATTCCACGTAGCGGTTGCAATCATTCTTGATGTGGTCGCGCAGGGCAGCCAGCTCTTCCGTTCCCTTGAACACGCCGGAATCGACAAGGCCGACCTGGACGAAAACGAAATTCTTGTACATGTCCTGGAATAGGCGTATGATGTTAAAAAGCGTATGGAGCCCTGTCCCGGTAAACCCGTTCACGAAGAGCACCGCCGTTTTATCCTTGGGATTGTACTGCGGCTCGGGAGGGGGATTCCCGCCGCTCTGCAGCTTTGACTCTATGTTCTTCATCTCCATGTCGGCGACTTCCACCAGCCCGGAGAGGCGCTTCAGGAGCTTCCCGGTCCTCCGGTAATGCCGTCGGATGATGATGGCAACTGCCACCAGCGAGCCGGTGATGAATATGGTGATCCAGCCTCCCTCGTTGAATTTCAGCACCACCACCGTGACGAGGATGAACGAGGTCAGCACCAGGCCGATGCCGTTTATCAGGATCTTCTTGCGCCAGTGGCCCACCTTCGCACGGGATTGCCACCAGTGGCGGACCATGCCCATCTGCGACAGGGTGAAGGTGACGAAGACGTTGATACTGTAGAGTATGACAAGGAACTTGACCGATCCCCCCGAGTAGATCATGAGCATGACGGAGCCGATCCCCATGATGAGTATCCCGTTCTGCGTCACCAGGCGGTCATTGAGGGAGGCGAAGCGGCCCGGCGCCCACCGGTCCAGCGCCATGTTCGCGAGAATGGCCGGCCCGCCCAGAAAACCAGTCTGCGCGGCGACAAAGAGCAGTATCGCCTCGGAAAAGAGCGTGACGAAGACAAAGACGACGCCGCCGGTCCCCCACCCGGTCGTTAACTGATCAAACAGGACCGCGTTGAGCGTCTTCCCCTTGACATGGTGAACGTTATACAGGAGGTAAGCAACCATCAACCCCGCCACGACGATGGCGAGGGAGGTGGCCATGTAATTCATGGTGCGCTTGGCCGTCTGCACCTTCGGCTCCCGGAGTATGGACATCCCGTTGGACACGGCCTCGATGCCGGTGAAGGTCCCGGCGCCCATGCTGTAGGCCCGCAACACCAGGAAGACCATGCCGGCAAAACCCAGCTCCGCGCTGGACGCCCTGATCCCCGCGGCGGTGGCGTCGACAACGACCGGCACATTCATGGCCTGCGATGAGATCGAATAGATGATGACAAAGGAATGGGTGATGATGAAGAGGAGAAATATCGGGACCAGGGGAAGGACCGATTCTTTCACGCCGCGGAGATTGAGGATGATGAGAAGACCAACCCCGCCGACCGCCACCGGAAGCTTATAGGGGAGCATTGACAGGGGCAGAAAGCTGAACAGGGCGTCGGCGCCGCTGGCCACCGACAGGGTGATCGTCAGGAGATAGTCGATGAGAAGGGCGCTACCCGCGACCATGCCGACCGACGGTGAGAGGAGCTTGCTCGCCACGAGATATCCCCCTCCCCCGGTCGGGAAGAGCTCGATGATCTGGTGATAGCTCGCGCTGATGACGAAAATCGTGATCACCGTTCCCAGGGCCACGAATATGCTCAGGTGGGCGTGTCTGCCCAGGGCGAGGTAGGCCTCCTCGGGACCGTAACATGACGAGGTGAGGCCGTCCGCGCCGAGGCCAACCCAGGCGAAGAAGGCGATCAGGGACAGCTTGTGAAAAATGCCCGGATCGGAAATACTCCGGGCGTCTCCCATGACAATGGTCTTCAAACGATTGAAAATCGATATTGGTGAATACTTCTTGCTCAATGCGATACTCCCAGGGGAAAAGCGGTTGCCGCACACAAGCGGTCCGGTTCGTTCTGCAGAAATGCGATCTATGAGTCAACGGATTTCATGAAAAATCAAAGCAGGCTACAGGTACTGATTTTTTTTGTCAATCATTATGCGGGTCACGGCCCAGGGACGATGCCTAAACTGCTGCCACGATGCCTCGCATACTATTTAAGAGTATACCATATTTCCCCAATATAAACTTGTATAAATTTGAAAAAGAGACCATTTAACGGCAATTTTTCACAAATTGAAAAAAATTTACATGGAATAATTTTTTTTGATTTCTGATGGTTTATTGCTATATTACTAGTGAGGGCATAGTTCGTAGAGACATTTTAGTTCTCCGCGTAAACATTTTAGGGAGGTAATTATGAATCTCGAATTATCGAAAAACGACGCTGATTTTATCGTTCTCCTGCTGGAGAGGGAGCTCAAGACAGCCATGGTCGAAAGGCACCATACGGCGACTAACGAGTATAAGGAAATTGTGAAAGCCAAGGAGAATCAACTGGAGAGTTTGATAAAGCAATTCAGGCATTAAGCTGATCCTGGCCGTCGCAACACATTTCCGGATCACAAAACAGAGCGGGGTGCATGTCAGGTAACACGCCGGCCCGATGATCCAGGGGGAACACTGAATCATGGCAGGCCGGTGCGACGACCATGGGATGTGCCCCGTGATACAATACCGCAGGCGTCGTATTTTCTCCATCGCCGCATTTACATGCGTCAAAATTTACCCATTATGTTCTTGATTGTTCCGTAGAGGCAATTATTCCTGTAACATGGATTCATAAGATACCACTGAATGGTATCGACAGCTCAGCTCCCATGGGCAGGCAGAGCCGCAGTGGGACTGTCAGCAATTAGCATTATGATGGAGTAATACATGAGATCATTTATGATAATAGCATTGTCCTGCGTAGCCCTGATGCTTGTACTATCCTGTTCGCGTCAGGATCATCGCACCGCCCTCATCGGCGAATGGGAGTGGACCGGAGATTCATGCAGGAGTGACGGGAACTGCAAGAAGGAAATCATAACCGATGAAGAGAACAGGGAGGTTTTCACGCGAGAGGGCCTCTATATCTCAAAACGGGCAAAAATCGGTTATGTCGTTGAAGGAGCGGAAATACGCCTTGCATCGGACAAGAAATCATTCAAAACGGTCTATGGCGAAATAGTATCGATAGACAAGAAGATCATGCTGCTGAAAACGGGGGATACCATCCGGCGCTATGCCAGGGTCGGCCCCGCGAAGTGATCGATCACCGGGAGCGCCCTAATCCCCGCCGGCGCCCCCGATCCTCTTGACCAGCATCACCCTGTTTCCCCCGTCGCTGTAGCGGACCTCATCGAATATTTTCGCGGCCAGGAGAACGCCACGGCCGTGAGTGCCCATGGCCATGTTTATATCGGCGATATCACGCTTGAACAATTCCTCATGGTCGAAGCCGGACCCGTCATCGGTAACCATGTACCAGGCCTCATCGGGAGTGATGGAATACTCGACATGAACCCTTCGGCCACGGAATGACGGATTGGCCTGGCGATGGTTGATGAAGTCGAAATAATTGCTGCTTTTCAGGGCCTCCGATTTTTCCTCGAATGAAATCTCCAGGTTGCCGTGCTCGATTGCGTTGACGATCATCTCAACCAGGGCCATCCGCATCAACTCCACGGTGTCGGCGTCGAGATAGCGCTTGAGGTTTCTCGTCATCCGGAACGTGATATCCCCCACCAGGAACAGCTGGTTTCCCATTACCAGGTTCTGCTTCTCGGATACGAAAAATTTCAGCAGCTCGTCCTCCACGACCCTGAACGCCCTCCCCATGATGAGCCTGCCGTCCGGTATGTTGATGAATTCAAGGCGCACATTCATCTCGACGGGCTCGTGATTGTATTTGACCTTGAACACGGTCTTGAAATTCTGCGGCCGCCTGGACTTCGCGAAGGAATCAAGCTTTTCCCGGGCAAAATCCATCTGCATGGATTCCCCCTCAGCAGGAAAGGAAAGAAGATCCATAAGGTTTCTCGATATGACCTCGTCGGGACTCAAGCTCAGGTAGTTCATGATCGCGCCGTTCACGGTCAGTATGGTGAAGTTCTCGTCGAGAGTGAATATGATATCGCTCGATCCCTCGAAGAGGCTCTTGTACTTGGTCTCGCTTATCTCAAGCTTGCGCTCATACTCGTAGCGGGTGAAGGCCGTTTCGATGGCCACCAGGAGGTCCTTTTCACGGTAGGGCTTGATGACAAAACCGAAGGGATACGATTTCTGGACTTCCCTGACCGTATCACTGTCCGAATAGGCGGTCGTGTATATGACCGGTACATTGATGTGCTTCCGGATCTCCCGCGATGCCTCGATGCCATTCAGCTTGCCCGGGAGCTTGACGTCCATGAGTATGAGTTCCGGCGGGGACGCAAGGCACATCTCGATGGCCTCATCCCCGGAGCCCGCTATTCCGCAGACGTCGTAGCCGATACTCTCGAGGATCCTGCGCAGCTCCATAGCGACGATACTGGCATCCTCGACAATGAATATTTTTTTTCGTTCCACCAATGCAGTCCCCAATGAAATGAGCACACACGCTGTCCGCTATTATACAGCGCCGTTCAATCATGTCAATTGATAATTATTCAGAGTGTATCCAGAATGGGATGCACAATCACAGAAAAAATGCTTGTCCGCCCGCCCCATTATAGTAGACTATCGGCATTACATGGGGAACATGGCATGGCATTACATACACTAAAACCGGCCCTGGCAGCGGCGGCCCTTGTCGCCGCCATCGGTTTCGCCGGCCTATGGGCCGGGGACTCCGGCACCCTGCGGACCGGCATCCTCGATACGGCGAAAAAGCATATCGGCGACCGTTACAATTACGGGGGCATGGGTGCGAAGGGATTCGACTGCTCAGGATTCGTGCAATTCGTGTATCGGGAAAACGGCATTACCCTGCCCCGGTCAACGGTCGACCAGTACGAGGGCGGCAGGAAAATCGACCTGGATGAGGCGCGGCCCGGCGACCTTGTTTTTTTCAAGATCTATAAGCGCCGGATCTCCCACGTGGGTATTTTCATAGACAAGTCGCGGTTCATCCACGCTCCATCATGGGGAAAGCGCGTCGGCATCGCCGATATGAACCTGGCATACTGGCAGAGAAGCTTCGTCGGCGCAGTCACCTACATAGAACGGTAATGGCCATGGGCCTGATAACTTTCTGCAGGAAGACGTCCGGGGGCGCGATCATGCGCTCATTTTAAGCAGGTTGGCAACCAGGCGCAGCACCTCGTTTTCCATATCCTCCCTGTTCATCTTCTGGAATTTTTTTCTCTTCAGAACATAGAAATGATAGGAAAGCCTGAACACGACGCCGAGAATGGCGTTGCCGGCGATTTCGACATTTATATCCTTGGGGACGTTGCCCCATTTCTGACCCAGCTCGATGTCTCCCATGATGACCCTGACTATTTTATCCTCGAAGACCCTCATGACCGATTCGAACTCGGCGTTGAGGCCCACGGCGATCCTGAGGATGATATTCGTCCTATCCTGGTTCTCACCCCAGTAATCAGAGGTTTTTTTCAGACGGTGCCGCAGGAACTCCATGGCATAGTATGAATCCGACTTGCTGCCGCCGAAGACGCTCAGGTCCAGGGCGATGGCCTTCTCCCACTGGCGGAGATAATTCCCGAGAAGAGTCTTGAAAACGGCGTCTTTATTTTTAAAATACTGGTAAATGGTCCCCTTCGCAACATGGGCCATCTTTACAATGTCGGAAACCTGCGTTTCATAATATCCGTTTTTGGAAAACGCTTTTTCCGCGCATTGTAAAAGACGCTCCCTGGTCTGCTCTCCCTTTTTCAGCATATTTTTTTTCTCCAAGCTCTTGTATGCAATGCATTGTGTACAATAAATGAATATCACGTAAAGCACTATTTCATTTCGCTTGTTTCATTATGCGACAAACCTCATCACAGCTATTATCTGCTGCATGGTGTACATTTTATTCTTACACATTAAGCAACAGGATACTGTTAAATGCACCGATAACTATCTGGAGAAAATATTCAAGCTTCAATATTTGTAAAATGTCAATATTTTTCCATTATTCTTCTATTAAATACGACTCAGAAGAATCAAACCATTTGAAGAAAACAAAACATCTTACATGTTTTTGAAACTGAAGTGTCAGTTTTAATTGACAAATTTATGTCGATCTATTATGTGTACTTACACTTATATATTAGTTTATAGGTATTATGCATGTATAAGAAAACGAATGTTGAATTCTTAATCTTTTAAATATCAAAAGATTTGTTTTCACATTCACAATTCCTATTCCATTACAAGAAGATATAACAAGCAGAAAAAACAAAACAATCATATGAAAAAAGAATCATTAAGATTTTCACTATAAAATAAAATTTATATTATAAACCGTCCAGACGGTTTATAATATTTCATCAAAATGGGACCTTGGGATACAAAATATGCGGCATGTTTGTATCCTTAAGTTGTTATATGGAGGAATATTGTTTAGGTAAATCAGCCTTAAACATGTTCGGAAAAAACAAATAATTCAGGAGATAATGGGTGCGGCAATGAAATCAAAACATGCATTAGTTATCATGACAGCTCTTTTTTCAATAGGCATATCCGCAAACCTGTTCGCGGGTGGCTTCCAAGACACCTACGGTTTTTCCGCGGAGGGGATGGCTCGCGGAAATGCCATGACGGCGGTCGTCAACGACTGGTCATCGGTATATTATAACGTGGCCGGTCTCGGCAAGACCAGGAACCTTGCAGCTGAAGCGCCCGCCAAAGAAGGGGAAATGACCCTTAAGCTCAGAAAAGCCGAGGGCGATGCCGAGGCGCCTAAAAAGGATATCTATCCCAACCAGTTCGCCATTACCGTGCTGGCGACGATTCCCAAGCTCAAATTGGACATCAGTCGCTATAACAGGACCAGCGGCTCCAATCCCCAGTATTACCCGGAAAAAACCAACGCTACCAAGATGGATCCCTATGGATTCATCCTCATCGGCGGCGTCCTGGACATCAATAACGTCATCAAGCTGCCGGAATTCATTTCATCATGCCGCCTTGGCATCGGGATGGGAATGAACTGGGATTTCAGCCTGGTCAAAGTGAACGATATCGACCCGCGGACCCACAACTATATACGTTATGGAAGGGAAATCCAGGGAGCCACGGTCCTGATCGGCCTCGGGTTTGGACTCCTGAACGACGCCCTGGGCGGCGGCGTGGGCATCAACGCCGCCTTCGGCGGAAAGGGAAAGCTCTACATGGAAGCCCAGCTGACCGGAGATCCCCAGATCCCCATCGGCCAGACCAACATGGACCTGAGCATCAATCCCGGCGCCATAGCCGGCATCTACCTGAGCCCGCTGCAATTCGTATCCTCCCTGCGGGGCCGCCACATTCTCGATATCGGCGCCTCATACCGCCAGGCAACGAAACTGAAAATCGATCCCTTCGATGCCGCTGCCGGCATTCTCGGCGGGGCCATCGGCATGAACCTCATGCTGGCCATCTTCGACTACTATACGCCCCATGTCATGACCGGCGGCGTAGCCTATACCTACGCCAATGTCTTCTCCATATCCGCAGACCTGAATTATGAATTGTGGTCTAAGAGCGACTTCTCCAAGGTGATGAAGTTCCACTATCCCAAGATGCTGCCCAAATTCCGCGATACCATGTCGTTTAAAGTCGGCTTCAAGTATGACACGCCCCTCAACTGGCTGTCGGTCATGGTGGGATTCGGCTACGTGCCCAGCGTCCTTGACAAGAAGGCCGGATCCATGGCCGCCATACGGATCGGCACCACCTCGACAAAGTATGTCACCGGAGTATACAACCTTCTTGACAACGACAAGATCAACGCTTCCCTGGGGCTTAAATTCACTGTGCCGAAGATGTGGAGGCTCAACGGCCAGGTCATCATCGGCCTGGCGTACCAGTTCCAGTACCTGGTGCCAGTGTCTGTCAAAAAAGACGGCATCAGCTACAACATAACCACCAATTCATTGGATGACGTCGCCCAGACATACATGCTCAATCCCAGCTACAAATACAGCGGGATGAACCACACCTTCATGGTGGAGCTGGGCATGAGAATATAACAGAACAAAGAAACTGCCATAATAAAGCCGGGCTTTATGCCCGGCTTTTTTTATTATCATATCCCCAAAATCCGTGATTTTTAAATAGATTTAACACGTTTCGCCCCCATTTAAGTATATTACATCTATTATTATAATGAATCGTTTTACATTGCGACCTTTTCAGACCAGTGAGACGGAATAATGCCGAACCTGACATACAGCGATAATCGGAACAGCGGCTTTTTTTCCAATAGAGGACCAATCCGATCTTTCTTCTCTCCCGGCAGAATAAATCTCATCGGCGAACATCTGGACTACAACGGCGGCTTTGTGTTTCCCGCGGCCATTTCCCTGGGCATTACCGGCTCCATGCAGGAACGGGACGACACTGTGATCCGGATGAAGTCGGAGCAGGTCCCCGGCGATGTAACGGCCGACCTCGAAGGCAACATTTCCTCCGGCTCAGCGCCGGGATGGGCCAATTACACCCTGGGGGCGCTGCGGTACGTCAGGAAAAGCGGCGCCACGCTCTCACGGGGGATGAACATCCTCTACTCGAGCACCCTGCCCCAGGGATCGGGCCTCTCTTCATCGGCGGCCCTGGAGGTGCTCACCGCATTCATGATCATCTCCGCCTCGGTGACATCGGACCAGGATCGGGTCAGGCTGGCCCTCCTGATGCGCGACATGGAAAACGGCCACATCGGCGTCCAGTGCGGCATCATGGACCAGTTCACCGTGGCCCTGGGCAGAAAAGGCCACGCCATCCTCCTCGATTCAGATTCGCTGAAATACGAATACGTGCCGGTCAACACCGGCGACCGGAGCTTCATCATAATGAACAGCCACAAGCCCCGCGCCCTGGCAGATTCGAAGTACAACGAGCGCCGGGCCCAGTGCGAAGAGGCCCTTCGCCTGATCAGGGAGCGCAACCCGGCCGTAAAGAACCTGGCCGGCGCGGCGTCGGAGGACCTCGTCCATATCCGTGACGACGTCCTGATGCGGCGGGCGCGGCACGTCATCACTGAAAACACAAGGGTACTCCAATCGGTGGAGGCCCTGCGGAAAAAGGACCTTGAGCTCTTCGGCAGGCTCCTGAGCGACTCGCACCGGTCCCTCCGCGATGATTACGAGGTGACCGGATACGAGCTGGACGCACTGGTCGACGCCGCCGCCCGGGCCCCCGGCTGCGCCGGCGCGCGCATGACCGGCGCGGGATTCGGCGGCTGCGCCATAGCCCTGGTGCGGGACTCCATGGCCGGGGACTTCGAGCGAACGGTGAGCGACGCCTACCAAAAGGCGACAGGCCTCAGGGTCGACTTTTACAGGAGCGTTCTTGAGGATGGGGTGCACGAAATAACTGCCGCGGCCATGGATCATTGCTCCTGAAAGCGGTTATCCCGCATTTACCCGGCGATGGGTTTCGGGACGCTTTCAGAAAAAGACATGACAGGCTGCGGGATATTGTAGTATATTATACACTATCAGGGAATCCATATGAATATCCAGAAGGGAATCGTTCGTTACCAGTACGGAAAGAGGGAATACACCCTTGCCTTCAGGCCCGGGTCCGAGGCGCGAGCCACGGGGATGGACCTCCAATCCGAATTGTCCCCCATCGACCTGGGATGGCGCGCGACCCTCACCCTGCTCCCCCAGGGCCCGGTGGAGATCAAGGAAGTATACTTCGAGACGAATTACCGCTTTACCAGGGACGACCGGATATTCTGCAACGGCTTCCAGTCATGGACCGAAAGCCGTGAGTTCACCTGGACCGATAAGATCAAGAAGCTCCCGCTATCGGCAAAGCGCTTCAAGGTCGATCGGTTCGGCGACTACCACTTCTATCCCTATACCGGCGCCACCGGGCACCTTCACAGCTACGTGTACCTCTACATCAGGCAGAAAACGGGCGACCTGACGCTGCTCGGGTCACTCAACGAGGATAACGGCTACACCATCTGCGCCTGCGAGACGAAAAAAAACCGCATCCTCATCGCGAAGGACGTCCAGGGCCTCGCCCTGTCGGAGCCCCGCGTCGTCATGGACGTCCTCCTGCTGCAGGGGCCCGAGCAGGAAACCCTGCGGACCTATTTCGAAACGCTCTGCCCCGGCCTTGAGACGAAGGAGCCGGTCACCGGCTGGACCAGCTGGTACAAGCACTACACGAACATCTCGGAAGGCATCATCGGCGAGAACCTGGACGCCCTGTCCCAAAACAGGATACCCATCGACATATTCCAGATCGACGACGGCTACCAGGCCGCGGTGGGGGACTGGCTCGCCATCAAGCCCTCCTTCCCCGGGGGCATGAAGAAGATCGCCGGCGACATCAAGTCAAAGGGCTACCGGGCGGGGCTGTGGCTGGCGCCATTCATCTGCGAAGAGAATTCGGAGATCATGAAGAGCCACGGCGACTGGGTGCTAAAAGAAAACGGCGAGCCAGTCGCGGCGGGATGGAACCCCAACTGGAGCGGCACCTTCTACGCCCTCGACGTCTACAACGACGAGTTCATGTATCACATCAAGGAAGTCTTCGACACCGTCTTCAACCAGTGGGGCTTTGACATGGTGAAGCTCGATTTCCTCTACGCCGCCGCCATGGTCCCCCGGAACGGGAAGCCCCGCGGCGCCATCATGGCCGACGCCATGAAGTTCCTGCGCCGCTGCGCCGGAGACCGGATTATCCTCGGCTGCGGCGTTCCCCTGGGATCCGCCTTCGGCCTCGTCGATTACTGCCGCATCGGGAGCGACGTCGCGCCGAAGTGGGAAGACCGTCTCCTCGCGGCGATACACTACCGCGAGCGCGTATCGACCCGGAATTCCATAACCAGCACCATCGGAAGGAGCCACCTGGACGGCCGTGTCTTCGTCAACGACCCTGACGTGGCCATCCTCCGGGACGAAGACAACACCCTGACGCGGGAAGAGCGCGCGACCCTCTTTTTGCTGAACAATGTCTTCGGCGGGGTCCTGTTCACCTCCGACAGCGTCGGCGCCTATCCGCCCGACATCATGGACCAGTACCGTTCCATCTTCCCTTTCCGTAAAAAAGAACATGTGACACAGTCATGGGCCGGCGAAACGCTGAAGGCGACCTTCTCCATCGGGGAGAACGACTACGTCGCCTATGCCAACCTCTCCGGCCGCAAGGCGAAGGCGGTCCTCGACGAGGGGCTCTTCTTCAGCGGCGGCCTCCCCGAAGAGGAGCGCTTCATACCGGGCGGCACCGAGATACTCCTCAAGGCCCATGAATCGCGCTGCTTCCTCGCCGTTAAGGAGGACTTCTTCACCGTGTCGGGCACCACGGCCCATCTTTTTCCCGGAAGCGAGATCGTTTCCTGCGTCCAGAAGGGCGATACCGTAACCGTGACCCAGCACGACCAGGTGAGGAACGGCAACACCGTGTACATCCGCACTCCCAACGCCGGACAGTTTTTGCTGAACGGGAACCCTGTCCATTCGCAGAAGATCAGGGACAAGTTCTACGTCATAAAGATGGAATTATAAGGGAGCCTCGAAAAATCACCTGTGGAAGTTCCCGTTCGGGCATATCCAATGTTTTACGATAATCACCGGAGGGGGGACCATGACGCCATTCAAACTGCCTGATACTTTTCTCCTCGGAACAGCCACCGCGTCCCTGCAGATCGAGGGGGGCGACACCAACAACACCTGGTACCGCTGGTCTCGGCAGCCCGGCCATATCGCCGACGGCACCGACTGCAGCGTGGCTGACGACCACTGGAACAGGATTCCGGAGGACGTGGCCATAATGAAGAAGCTGAACGTCTCGGTCTACCGGCTGAGCCTGGAGTGGAGCCGCATCGAGCCCTCGGAGGGAAACTTCGACACAAAGGCGCTGGACCATTACCGGGACGAGATACGCCGGCTCAAAAAGGCGGGCATCGAGCCCCTGGTGACGCTCCACCATTTTTCCAACCCCCTCTGGATGGAGGACTCCGGCGGATGGATAAGCGAGAGCGCCATTGAGCGCTTCGTCCGCTACACCGAGGCCGCGGTGCGCCACCTGGGCGACCTGGTGAGCGACTGGGTCACCATCAACGAGCCGAACGTGTATCTCACCTTCGGCTATGTCTCAGGGACCTGGCCTCCGGGCGAAACGAACATCGGCAGGTTCCTCAGGGGGGCGCGCGTCATGATTCGGGCCCACATCGCGGCGTACCGGAAGATCCATGAAGCGCGCGCGGCGCTGGGCTACCGCGATACGAAGGTCGGGGCGGCGCACCACCTGCGCATCTTCGACCCGAAAACCGGGAGCGCCGGCGAGCGCCTGGCGGCTTTTTTACAGGACCGCCTCTTCCACGAGATATTCATCACCGGCATGTCGGAGGGAAAATATATCCTCCCCCTCGGCGCCGGGTACCCGGAGGGAAAGGGGAATTACCAGGACTTCTTCGGCATCAATTACTATTCACGCGAGATGGTCAGCTTCAACATTAAAAACGTCGGGCAGATGTTCGGCGATATCAGCACGAGAGAGGGAGCGCCGGTGAACGATCTCGGGTGGGAGATCTACCCTGAGGGGCTGTACCGCTTCTGCGAGAAGTACTATCGGCGGTTCAAGCTGCCGATCTACATCACCGAAAACGGCACTCCCGACGCGAAGGACAGCTTCCGGCCGAGGTACATCTACGACCACCTCCTCCAGGTGAGCCGCCTCGTCGAGGCCGGCGTCGACGTGCAGCGCTACTATTACTGGAGCTTCATGGACAACTTCGAGTGGGCCGAGGGACTGGGGCCGCGCTTCGGCCTGGTCGCTGTTGATTACAAAAGCCAAAAGCGCACCATCAGGAAAAGCGGGCAGCTGTTCGCGGATATCTGCAAAAACAGGGGCGTCACCGCGGCGATGATAAAGAAGTACCTGGCCTGATCCCCTCACCGCGCCGAGGCCACGCTCCTGCCGGTGCCGTTCTTCAGGCTCTCCAGCGCCCTGAACACGCAGTCGTACTCACCCTTGGCGTTCCACGCGACCCAGCCGCGGGCCTCCGTAGATTCGGCGGCGACGATCTGCAGCTCCACGTACTTGTCAAGGGAGACATGGGCCCACTGGATGTTGTAGGGAAAGGCCTGGATGAAGGGCTGGATCCGCACTCCGGTACCCTTGACCCTTACGATGCCCCGGTTTGTCCCGTCCTTGATGGTCTCTCCCGGGTTCGCCATCCGGTAATTGTCGCCGGTGAAGTGGCTCGGGTAGAGCATCGGGTAGATGACCTCCACGTGCTTCGCGAAATTCTCCACCTTCTGGCCTATGATGTCGTCGCGGTTGTACACGACGCGGCCGAAGAGGTCCGCGGAGAGCTTGACGCCCCGGGAATCCGCCATGGCCCGCGCCTTCCTGAGGAGGCCGTCAATGAAGCCGTACTTGGCCGACAGGGCGTAATAGGGAGCGCCGTCGGGGAACCTGATATAATCGAGCTGGACCTCCTGGAACCCCGCGCGGGCCGTCTCCTCGATGACGCCGTAAAGGCGGTTCATGTACTCATCGGAGACCGGCAGCGACTTCAGGCCGTCCTGGAAGCAGACGATCCGGCCGGCTACATAGATCTTCTCCGCCTTGAGATAATCGAGGACTTCCAAGCTGATCCGGGACCGGTGCGCGCCGAAGGGATGGACATCCATGACCACCATGTTGATGCCCAGGGGCCTGCCCCGCTCGATGACCGAGCGCATGTACGCCGGGCTGTTGGCGTGACGGTTCGGGATGTAGAGGCCGCGGAGCACGCCCCCCTGGCCGGAGCGGGGGCTTCCCGTGGCGCACTGAAGGAGCGTCAGAGCCGAAAGCAGACAGATCATCCAGAATCGAATCAAAGTAGTACCCATGAATTATCCTCGACAAAATATGATAGCGTAAAGATAGCTCATCTTGGTTACCGGCTCTGTCCTGTCAAAAATTAAATTATTCAGCGGGCCATTTTTTCGCCCCTGGACCGCGCCTGGTTGTCGAGCGGAGACGAGACAAGCGCAGGCGTGCCTACTTCTTCATCTCCCTGGCGCGCTCCCCCATCAGCTTGATCAGGGCCGCCTCGTCCTTCGGGAATGTCATCATCATCACCAGGAGACCCGCGCCGCAAACGAGCCAGAAGAGATTGGCGATGTTGAAGGCCCAGAGCCTGCCGAAGTGAACGATCAGGAGGCTGATGACGACCGGCCCGACCCCCTTGCCCAGGTTGTCGGTCAGGTTGAAGAGCGAGAAAATGGAGCCCCGCGTCTCCGGGGAGTTGACGTTCAGGAGCATGGCCCGCACATTGGGGCCCGTAATGGAGACCATGAAGCCGGTGATGAACCCCAGGATGAGGGGACCCAGGGCGCTCGGATCCGCGACCCCGACCTGCGACGGGTAGTTCAGAAGCAGGGCCATCGGGATGATCCCGAGGAGGGTGCTGGTGCCGCAGAGGAGGGGCAGGTACTTCGGCTTGATATTGTAGAGCCTGTTCCCGGCCAGGCCGCCGAGGAACCCGCCGAGGATCGCGGCCGCGCCGACCGCCATGACGATGAGGGTCGCCACCTCCACGGAGTAGCCCTTGTCCTGGGAATAAAAATCATTGAGGAAGATGAAAAAGACACCCCAGGGCACGGTTCCCGGGATGCCCTGGACGAAGACCATGATATTGCTCTTGATCTTGAAAAGGTCCCGGTATCCCTTCCAGTTTATTTTCCCGGTATAGGCCAGGCCTTTTTCAATGAGCTCCTTCAGGCTCTCCTCGGTGACTCCCCGCGCCGGCTCCTTCACCGTGAGGAGGAAGAGCAGGCAGAGGGCGAAGTTCGGCAGGGCCACGATGATGAAGGGAAGCCGCCATCCCATGACCGGCCCCATGAAACCCGCCAGGAGCTGACCCGCGGCAATGCCCAGGCCCTCGGCAAGGCCGATCCATGCCGTGGCGGCGGCGCGGTTGCCGTGGGAGAAGTAGTCCCCGATCATGGAGTAGGTCAGCGGAAGCGCACCGCCGATGCCGATGCCGGTGAGGGCCCGCATCCAGAAGAGCTGGTCGTAATTCTGCACGAAGCCGGTCATGAGGCAGGGGATCTCGCCGATTATGATGACGATGAGGAAGAGCTTCTTCCGCGAGACCAGGTCGGTGAGATAGCCGATCCCCAGCGTGATCACGCTGCCCAGTATCCAGAAGACCGCGGAGATGTCGCCGCCCAGCATGACGTCCCTCTGCACGTCGTTCAGCCCCAGGTCGCGGGCGATCTGGGTGAGGTTGGGCGCCATCAGGTTCTGGTCAGCGAACAGGAACAGGTTCATGATGGCGAGGAGCACTACTGCGTAGAGCTCTTTTCCGACGAACCGGGCTTTCTCTTCCATGGGACACCTCCGATCAGGATGATAATGATATAGCATGGTGAAAATGTTTTGTCAACGATATAAGGGTTCCGGGACTGGCTATAAAAATATTTGATATTTCCCCATTGATGCCTTATGATATCCTCGAGGCGTTATGATGGTTTTTACACGGGGGCATTATTCGGCACGAAGCGGCCCATCGGCTGTCCGGTTCAGGCTGTGCCTGGCCTTATTGTTGTGCGCCCAGTGCGTGAGCGGCCAGAAGGCCAAACCGGCAGCCAGGGCCGAAGATGACCTCCGCGGCCGGACAGTCTATGTCATCCAGAGCTACTATCACACCGGCTTCGTCATCGAGCTGGACAGGGAGGCGCGCTCCTGCCTTGAATTCGCGCCGCGCTTCAGCCGCTTCAGATACGTCGACATCGGGTGGGGCGAAGAGGTGTTCTACCAGGACCCGGAATTCACCCTGGCCAAGGGTGCCCGGGCGATCTTCCTGCCGTCAAAGAGCGTCCTCAGGGTAGAGGGCTTCAACCTGGACATGGGCGGCGTAATCGCCTGGAGCGACCGGACCATGAAAATCTCAATGACGCGGGATGAATTCGCGAGGCTTTGCTCGTTCATTAATGGATCCCTTAAAAAAGACAGGGACAATGGACTGATAGAGGCCTCCGAGCATGATAACGGGGAAATCATTTTTTTCAAGTCGCCCCATACCTACTGCCTCTTCAACACCTGCAACACCTGGATCGCCAGGGCCCTGCGCCACGCCGGTTTCGACATCTCCCCGGTCTGCGTGGTCACTGCCCGGACCCTTTTCGGAAGGCTCAGGAGGGTGGGAGTTTCCCTGAAAGATCCCAAATAAATTGCCGCCGGGACAATGAGGGCCAATCCAGAAGCGAAGTCACTTCCCCTGGCTGGGGATTTCCTCCAGCACCAGGACCTCGTAGGGCTTCATCTCTAACCTGTTCCCCTGAAGCTCCGATGATATATTCCGGTCAGTTCCGCAGAGAACGCGCCATGAGGATCCTTCCATTGCAACATTCTTGCCCGTACCGGAGAAATTAAGCGCTACACATATCCTTTCCTTTTCATGCTCCCTGGCATAGGAGAGCACGTCCGGGTCGTCGCCGATAAAGCGCAGGGCGCCGCCGTGCAACGCCGGCCGCTCCTTCCGGATCCGCATCAGGCCGCGGTACCAGCTAAGGAGCGATGCCGGGTCCTTCTCCTGGGCAGACACGTTCACCTCACGATAGTTATCGGCCACCGGGAGCCACGGCTCTGCCGCGGAGAACCCGGCATTGGCCCCTGCGGACCACTGCATCGGCGTGCGCTCCGGGTCCCGGCCCTTGTTGAATGGCCAGTACTTGATCCCCACCGGGTCCTTGATCTGCCGCCGGGTGACCCGGCCGTTCTTCATGCCGATCTCTTCGCCATAGTAGAGGAAGGGAGTGCCCCACGCGGTGAGCAGAAGGGCCGCCAGGACCCTGGCCTTTTTATCACCGTCCCTGCCCCGGCACCACCGGGTGATGCTCCTCGGCTGGTCGTGGTTGTTCATGACCAGGGTCGGCCATCCGCCCTCGGGCATGAAGGCATACCACTGAGCAAGGCACTGGCGAAAGTGCCGGGCCCCGTATCTCGAAAAGAGGAGGGAAAAATCAAAGGTCAGGTGGAGCTCGTCCGTGCCGCTGCCGAGATATGACGCGGCCGTCTTCACGCTTTCCGGGGAGGCTATATAGGTTTCACCGACGCTCATCCTGTCGGTATATTCATCGAGGACCTTCCGGAATTCTCCCAGCACGTCGTGAAGCTCGGGCCGGTTCTGGTCATACACATGGGTCTGCAGATCGTAAGGCCGCGGGGCGTTGGGCCCCCAGCCGAAGGGATTGCTCCTGAAGAGGTCGTCCTTCACGTACCAGCTCACCGCGTCCAGGCGGAACCCGTCCACGCCCCGATCAAGCCAGAAGCGCACGTCATCGAAGACGGCCTTCCTGAGGTCCGGGTTTCTCCAGTTGAGGTCAGGCTGTTCCTTAAGGAATGAATGGTAATAAAACTGTTCCGTGGCGTTGTCCCACTCCCAGGCCCTGCCCCCGAAGATGGCCATCCAGTTGTTGGGCGGCTTCCCCTTCTTTCCATCATGCCAGATATACCAGTGCCGCTTCGGATTGTCCCGTGAGGACCGGGCCTCGACGAACCAGGGGTGCAGGTGCGAGGTGTGGTTGATGACCAGGTCCATGACGATCCTGATGTTGCGGCGGTGGGCCTCCGCGATGAGGCGGTCGCAGTCGCCGAGGGTGCCGAAGACCGGGTCAATGCCGCGGTAGTCCGAGATGTCGTACCCGAAGTCGAACATTGGAGAGGTATTGACCGGCGAGAGCCAGAGGGCGTCCACGCCGAGCCATGCCAGGTAGTCCAGCTTTTCGATGATGCCGGGCAGGTCCCCCACGCCGTCGCCGCTGCCGTCGTAAAAGCTCCGCGGATAGATCTGGTAGACGACGCCGTGCTTCCACCATGTGAAACCGCCTGAATTATCCATGGCCGTACCCCCGGTTAGGTTCGCCCGCAGTCTACCCGGATGCAAGGGGAAATGCAAGACTATTTTATCCGGGCACCGGAGACCTGACCGGGCGGGCGGATAAATAATCATTGAAAAAAAAGCCCCCTCACTGTAACATCAAGCCGATGAAGGACCTGTTCATTATTAATAAATTGAAAAATCTCACCGGCGAAAGGCCCGTGCCGCTCAGCGGGAGCGAGATGGCCGAATTCGGCCGGGAGAACACCGATATCAATTGCAGGCGCATCTTCATTTACAGCCTCTTCAGCACCGTCATATCCGCCGTTATTCTCATGATCATATATATCGTTTTCAGGCACCGGCAGGTCTATGTCGAACGGGAGCTTTATTTCTCCGGGCTCGAGCTGTTTCACAAGGCCCATATCGCCCTGTCGCTGGCGTTCATCGCCGCGTACCTGACAATCAACCGACTCGGAGCGAACCGCGCGTACATGAGGATCGCGCAGTACGCGGCGATCATGGCCATCACCCTCATCTACGTGCACCTCTGCACCATAACTCACCACTACCACGGCGACCTGGTTTTCTACGCCGTTATCTGCATCATCATCGCCGTGGCGCTGTACCTGGGTAAAGCCGGCCGGATTGTCCTGTACCTGTCCATGTCGGCCCTCATGATCATCGGGCTGCTGAGCGTGCTGCGCGATATCGACCTTATTATCATGAAAATCACCAACGTCGTCATCATCAGCGTGATCGGTTTTATACTTTCCACGATGATATACCGGTTCAGGCTGAGGGATTATCTCCACATGAACGGCCTGACGAAGCTGAACCTTCGGCTCCTGCACGATCTCGCCAGCGCCCGGAGCATGCAGAACCAGCTCATCCCATCTGTCCCACCCGTCACCGAGGGAGCGTCGATATACACTCTTTACCGGCCGATAGAGATGGTGGGGGGTGACTTTTTCGATTTCATTCCCTTCCGGAAAGACGCCACCGGCATATTCATCAGCGACGTTTCCGGCCACGGGGTAACGGCGTCCCTCATCACCGGAATGATCAAGACACTTATCGACACGGCGGACAATACCCGGGAGAGCCCCGGGACCCTGCTGAACTACATCAATTCCCGGTCGAACGGCCTCATGGCGGGAAATTTTCTTACCACCCTGTACGGCATAGTCGACACGGCGGGCATGACATTCACCTATTCCCGCGGCGGCCACACACTCCCCCTGCTCCTGAGGAACGGACGCATCGAGGAGCTGCACAGCCGGGGGGCTTTCATAGGCGTGTACAAGGATCTCACCTTCGAGGAAAAAGCCGTCACTCTTAATCGCGGGGACAGGATCCTGCTCTATACCGACGGCCTCACCGAAGCGACAAATGCCCGGGGCAAATCCTTCCAGGACGTGTTCATGCATGATGTCCTTCCGGGGATCGTCAGCCTCGATACCGACGATTTCGTCCGGCATATATACCACGAACTCGTGAGCTTCACCGGGGGAGAGACCTTCAACGACGACATCTGCATGGTCGGGATCAAGGTGGCCAGTAACGGCAAAGGTTGATAACGAATACGGGCCGAGACCGGCGGAATGATAGGGATATGGGGCCGGCCCCGGGACCCGCTTCTTAACAATAATTGATTTGATTCCCGCCGGACCCCTACAAAGGAAAATCAAAAATTCTCTATTAACGCGAATTGATTCCAGACCAACGCCTATTTTCATTGACAGGCCAAGCCATGCCTAATATGGTAACCACCAGTTACCATATATCATTCAATGAATTTCTAAGGAGCGTATCCATCATGATGCCGTTCAGAAAGCCGATGCTCAGGATCTTCAAAACCATCCTGGCCAACTCGTTTTACCTTGTTCCCCTGCAGATAAGCGAGGTGCTGCAGGGACCGGGAAGCATAAAAAAGCTGCCCGCCCTGATAAAGTCCAAGGGCTTTCGCAAGCCCCTGGTGGTCACCGATGCCATGCTGATAAAGCTGAATCTCCTGAAGAGCCTTTTCGCCGAGTTCGACGCCATCGCCATGGCCTACGCCGTATACGATGGTGTCCAGCCGGACCCCACCATTGACAATGTCGAGGAAGCCTACGCCATATACAAAAAGAACGGCTGCGACTCCATAATCGGCTTCGGCGGCGGATCCGCCATGGACACCGCCAAGACCGTCGCCGCCAGGGTCGCCAAGCCGAACCTCACCACCGACAGGCTGGGAGGATACATGAAGGTAATGCTCCCCATACCGAAAAAGCCTCCCCGCATATTCGCCGTGCCGACCACGGCCGGCACCGGGGCCGAAACCACCGCCGCGGCCGTTATATCCGACCCGAAAAGGAGCGCCAAGTACACGGTCAATGACTTCCTCATCCACCCCCACTATATCGTCCTTGACCCGGAGCTCACCACGGGACTGCCGCCGTTCTTCACCGCCATCACGGCCATGGACGCCCTTTCACACAGCACCGAAGGATATGTGGGCGGTGCCCGCTGCGCCTATACGAACTCGTATTCCGAAAAGGCCGTTACACTGATATTTGAAAATATCGACGCCGTCTATAAAAACGGCAAGGACATCGAGGCACGGAGCCGGATGCTCCTCGCGTCCTATTACGGCGGCCTGGTGCTCAACAGGGCTCTGACCGGCTATGTCCATACTTTCGCGCACAAGATCGGCGCCCTCTACCACCTGCCACACGGAAGGGTCATCGGCGCGGTGCTCCCCCTTGTCTTCGAGTACTACGGAAAAACCGCGGCCCGTCGCCTGGCACGGCTTGCCGATATCATCAACGTAACCAAGCCCGGCATGGACGATGCGCAGAAGGCGGCGGCCTTTATCGGGGCCATTCGGGGACTGAATAAAAAATACGGAATCGGCGAAACCATCCCGGAGCTCAGGGAAGAGGATTTCCCGGCTATAGCCAGGTCAATCCACCTGGAATGCATTCCCTATCCGGTCCCCAGGATCATGGATGACAACGACGTGTACTCGATACTGAAGCGGCTGCTGGCATAGGCGCGGTCTGCATGATCAGACAACAGGCGCCGGACTACTAAGGTCCGGCGCCTTCATTATACTGCAGTTTTCAAGCAAGTCAATACAGGGGAAGGATATCACCCCTTCTTCATGAAGATTCCCATTCCCAGCAGGGTCTGGTTCCGGTCCTCCATCTGGAGGGCGTGCTCAAGCCCCGGCGCGTCGATGTTCATGTTGATGGCCTCCTTGGTGAAACGGAGGGCCAGCTGGTTCTTCTTCATCATCGTGGTGGCGAATCCCATGGCGGTCTCCATGAGCTTGTCCTTCTCAACGATCCTGCTTATCAGGCCGAGGCGGTACATCTCCTCCGCGGGATAGTACTCGCCGGTGTACATGATCTCGTAGGCGCGTCCCGCGCCGATCAGGCGGGGAAGGAAATAGCTGCAGGACATGTCGGCCCCGCCGAGGCCGATGTTGATGTAGGCCGCGCAGTACTTGGAATCCGGGGTCACGACCCTGATGTCCGAGGAGAGGGTGAAGCTGAAGCCCTGGCCCGCGGCCGCGCCGTGGACGCAGCAGATGATCGGCTGCGGGCAGCGGCGCATAGCCAGGTTAAGCCGCGCGAACCGCGCCTGGAAGATGTAGAACTTCTCCATGTCCCACTGCGGCGCCATCTCTCCCACGTACTTCATGTCGAGGCCGGCGCAGAAGCCCTTGGCGCCGCCGCCGCTGAGTATGATGACCCTGGTGCTGCTGTCATAGAGGCGCTCGCGCCAGAAATCCTCAAGCTCGAGGATCATGGCCTCGTTCAGCGCGTTATACGATGCCGGCCGGTTCAGGGTCAGCAGGCCGATCCCGGTTTCCGGTTTTTCAAAGGTGATGGTTTCGTAGTTCATACATGTACCCTGGATTAATTATAATTTCAGAAACATGACACCTGTCATTTCTACAATTTGGCCCGCAATCAGTCAATCAATAACCGATATCGGCTGTGGCATAAAAGAAGGTTAATCTTGCAGGGGCGCGGAGACGCAGAGAAATGCAATTTATCCATTATTCTCAATACGGATGATTCGATTTTTAAATAAAGATTCACCAGTAATAAAAAGCCCTATGATATTCCAATTATTTTCGATAGTGCATGCGCTTTTATTAAATATAAAAGCACTCTGCATCTCAGCGGCTCTGCGAGAGACATCCTACAGCACGTGGCTCCGCGCCAGGGCGATCCGCTTCTTGATAGAAGGGTGGCTGTAGAACATGAACTCCGTCACCGGGTTCGGGTCCCGGTCGGCCAGGTTCAGGTCCGCGAGCTTGTCCATGGAGGAGATGAAGGACTCCCTGTCGTGGGTCGCGTCAAGGGCGTAGCGGTCGGCCTCGCGCTCGTAACGCCGGGAGAGGGCGTTGGACAGCGGCATGGTCACCAGGCTGAAGAGGGTCAGGTAGAAGAAGAGTATCGGTATCGCGGCGATATCGTGTACGGCGGTATAGCCGAGGTGTCCCAGGGTGATCCGGTAGAGCTCACCGCAGAGAAAGAACGAGAGGAAGATGCTGGCCGCCCCGAGGACGATGGACCTGACGATGTGGCGCTTTTTATAGTGGCCCATCTCGTGGGCGAAGATCACGGCGATCTCGTCCGGAGTGAAGCGCTCGATCAGGGTGTCGCTCAGGATGATGCGCTTGCTCCTGCCGATGCCGGTGAAGCCCGCGTTGGCCTTCTTCGTGTCCTTGCTCAGGTTGAAGGAATAGATCCCCCTGATGGAGATCCCCTTCCCGTCCAGGAGCCCGGCGATGCGCGCGCGGATCTCTTCCGATTCGAGCTCCTTGAACTTGTAAAAGAGGGGAAAGATCGCCACCGGCGCTATTCGCGCCAGGAACACGGAGATGAAGAACATGAAGGTGCTGAACCAGAGCCACCAGAGCCAGCCGGTCATTTTCAGGAAGAGGTAGAACACCATCGCCACCGGAACCCCCACCACGATCCCCACGGCCGCGCCCTTGATCTTTTCCAGGAACCACGCCGGCACCGTCTGGTTGGAAAGATCGAAGCGGTGCTCCACCACGTAGCCGCCGTAAAAATCGAAGGGAAAATCGAGGACCGAGTAGATGATCCCCACCACGGTGATGAAGATGAGAAAGGCCAGGTAGTCGTTCGCGACATATCCGGCCACGGTCCCGACGATGAGGGGCGATATGCCGCTGAAGGCCAGGATGCCGATGATGATCACATTAAGGATGATATCGGCGATGGAGAGGCGCAGCTTTATCGCGTTGTACTCTTTTTCCCGGGACGTCTTGAGCGCTGTTTGCTGCCGTTCGACCATGAACGCTCTCCGGTCCTGTCACTCTTCGTCGGCGTCGACGCGCCGGGCGTCGCCGCGGCGGAGGACGGAGGCCAGGTTCTCGCCGTACCGGACCACGATGAAGCCGAGGAGCAGGGCGGAAGCGCTGGCCAGGACGAGGGTCATGTAGGTGTTCACGCCGGCGGAAATACAGATGGGCGCCGTTATGAGCCAGTCGAGGACGCTGAAGACGGCGGCGGTGATCACCCTTCCCCGCCTTTTGAGGCGGAAGTAGGCCACGAAGGCCACGGCGATCGCCAGGGTGACGATGAGGATCAGCAGCGTCGAAATATAGGGGTTGTCCGTTTTCATGGATTCATCGGAGCTCTGCTGGGCCAGCGCCATCAGGGGAAACGATGCGAGGGGCGCGAAATAAATAAGTCTGTTCATGAAACGAAACCTCATCTGGCGACTGGATTGCGCGGCGAAATAACCGCGCCGCCGGTCACTTGTATTCCCTGCCCATCGTGAAGGCCTTCAGGTTCATCTCAAGGAACTTCTCCTTGACCAGGGACTTGATGGCCGCCTCCCATTGCGGCTGGGTGAACTCGAGATCCCGCGAAAGGATACCCAGCATCACTATGTTCAGCGCCTTGCGGGTGCCAACTTCTTTCAGTATGGGCTCGGTGTCAACAAAAATAGAGTTCTTCACGTTCTTCCCGACCCATTCCTCCAGGTCGGTCGGATATTTCATCGCCCCGGTCTGCACCGGCGCGGGGTCCACTTTCTCGCGGTTCACGATGAGCTTCCCCTGGGGCGCGAGGTATTCCAGCTTCCTCATGACCTCGAGCGTTTCGAGGCTCACGATGAAATCGGCTTCCTCCTTCGGGATCAGCGGGGAGAATACCTTCTCACCGTAGCGGACGTTGCAGTCGACGCTGCCGCCCCGCTGGGCCATGCCGTGGACCTCCGATTCCTTGACATCGTAGCCGGCATTCATGGCCACTTCCATGAGAATCTTGCTCGCCAGGATAACGCCCTGGCCGCCGACTCCGGCGAATATAACGTTCTTCATTCCCTGTTCCTCACTTCATCAAGATACATTTTCTCAGCGATATGATGACCGACGGCTCCGGAGCGGCAACCTCCTCCCGCACGATCCTCTCAAACTCGTCCATGTTCTTCGGGTCAGTCACCACGACCCGCTTCACGCCGCAGGCCTTCACCAGCATCTCCAGGTCAAGGGAGTGGGTCTCCTCGCCCATGAGGGTCTTCCCCGTGGCGGGATGCTCCTGGTGACCGGTCATGGCCGTGCCCCGGTTGTCCAGGATGATGACCGTACCGGTCCCCTTGTTGTAGACCAGGTCGATGAGCGGCGTGATGCCCGAGTGGATGAAGGTGGAATCGCCGATGACGGCGACGCTCTTGCGCGCCATCTCCGGGCCGTGGGCCTTCTCCATGCCCAGGTGCATGCCGATGCCCGCGCCCATGCAGCCCTGGGTGTGCATCGCCGAGTAGGGCGGGAGCGCCGCCAGGGTATAGCAGCCGATGTCGCCGTTCACGTTCAGGTCAAGCTTGCCCAGGACCGTGAACACGAAGCCGTGGGGGCACCCCTTGCAGAGCGCCGGCGGCCGGGGCGGTATCGGGCTGGTGTCGTATTTGGGATATTTTCCCGGGTGGGCCTTGCCGTTCAGGGCCTGGTCGACGATCTCCGGGGTGAGCTCGAAGCAGATCGGGATGATCTCCTTGCCCGTGCAGGGAATGCCGAGGGCCTTCACGTAATCTTCAATGAAGGGATCAAGCTCCTCCACCACGTAAAGCTTCTCCACACCGGCGGCGAACTCCCTGATGATGTCGTCCGGCATGGGCCAGACCATGCCGATCTTCAGCACCGAGTCGTCCGGGCAGACTTCCTTCACGTACTGGTAGGCGACGCCGTCGGTTATGATGCCGCGCTTCTTTCCGCCCCACTCGATCCGGTTGAGGCTGCTCATGTTGGAATATTCCTTCAGCTTCTTGTGCTGCTCCTCGATGAAGACGTGGCGAGGCCGGGCGTGCACGGGAAGCATGACGAACTTCTGGAAATTGCGCACGAAGGGCTTCACCGGGACATTGTCTTTCGGAAGGATCTCGACGATCCCCTGGGAATGGGCGATGCGGGTCGTGATCCGCACGATCACCGGCCGGTCGAATTTCTCGGAGATCTCGAAGGCGAGCTTGGTGAAATCCTTGCACTCCTGGGGGCTCGACGGCTCGATCATGAGGACCTTGGCGGCCCGGGCCATGTGTCGGTTGTCCTGCTCGTTCTGGGAGCTCCAGGCCATGGGGTCGTCGGCGTTGATGATGACGAAGCCGCCGTTCACGCCGGTGTAGGAAAAGGTGAAGAGCGGGTCGGCCGCCACGTTGAGTCCCACGTGCTTCATGGCCGCGAGGGCCCGCCCGCCGGCCACCGAGGCGCCCGCGGCGACCTCTAGGGCCACCTTCTCGTTGGGCGACCATTGCGCCTTGATATCGCGGTAGTCCCGCGCTATGGTTTCCAGGATTTCGGTGCTCGGCGTTCCGGGATATGCCGTGGCAACATGGCACCCTGCCTCGTACGCTCCGCGCGCGATGGCCTCGTTGCCCAGTAAGACCTTCTTCTCCATGATACTCTCCCTGATTGATGCTTCTTACCCTCCCCCTTGATGGGGGAGGACTGGGTGGGGGTGACATGATATTTCACCCTCCCCTATACCGCGTTCCCAGGATGGGGTTGATGCCAACGCAGGCACAGGATGTGCCGAATGCGTTGGCCTCCCATCAAGGGAGGGGAATACTCTACAAGTTAACTTCCAATGATATCTATCTTCTTAACGATCTGGTATCCTTCCTGCGCCATGGCCTTCTTGGCCGCCTCGATGTCGTCGAAGCGAAAGATCATGACCGCCTTGTCGCCCCGCTTTTCGGTGAAGGCGTACATGTATTCGATGTTGAGTTTGTTCTTCGCGAAGGTGTCAATGGCCTTGAAGAGCGAGCCCGGCGTGTCGTCGATCTCGATGGCGAGGACCTCGGTGGTCGAGCAGGTGAACTTCGCGTCGTGAAGGACCTTCTTCGCCTTGTCCGCGTCGTTGACGATCATCCGCAAAATGCCGAAATCCGAGGTCTCGGCGATCGTCAGGGTTATGATATTGATGTTCTGGTCGGAGAGCGTCTTCAGCACGTTCTGCAGGTGACCCGGTTTATTTTCCATGAAAACTGATAATTGCGTTACGTTCATTGTATTCCTCCATTATCGTATCTAACTGATCCCCTCCCCCTTGATGGGGGAGGGATAGGGTGGGGGTGATATCAGACATCCACCCTCCCCCGGCCCCTCCCATCAAGGGAGGGGAGTTCGAGTAATTATATCTTCCTCTTGTCCACGACCCGCACGGCCTTGCCCTCGCTCCGGGCTATGGTCATCGGCTCCACCAGGGTGATCTTCGCCGAGATGCCGAGGACGCTCCGGAACCGGTCGCTTATCTTTTTCTTCAGATTGTCGAGGACCTTCACCTCGTCGGAGAAGAGCTTCTCGTTCACTTCCACCATCACCTCAACGTCGTCAAGGGCGGCCTTCCTGTCAAGGATGATCTGGTAGTGCGGCTCGGTGCCCTCCACTTCCATGAGCACGTTCTCGATCTGCGACGGGAACACGTTAACGCCGCGGATGATGAGCATGTCGTCGGACCTGCCCGTCACCTTCTCCATCTTCACCAGGGTGCGGCCGCACTTGCACGGCTCGCGGTAGAGCCTGGTGATGTCGCGGGAGCGGTACCGTATGCCGGGGAAGGCCTCCTTGGTGATGGTCGTGTACACGATCTCGCCCTTCTCGCCCTCGGGAAGGATCTCGCCGGTCTCGGGATTGATGATCTCGACATAGAAGTGGTCCTCGTGCACGTGGAGGCCGGATTTTTCCTGGCACTCGCAGGAGACGCCCGGGCCGATGACTTCCGAGAGTCCATAGATGTCGAAAGCCTGGATACCGAGACGCGACTCGATCTCCTTGCGCATGTTCTCCGACCAGGGCTCCGCGCCGAGGACGCCCATTTTGAGCTTGGTCTTGCGCATGTCGTAATCGGGACGCTTCTTCTCGATGTAATCCGCAATGTTCAGGAGGTACGACGGCGTGCAGGCCAGCACGGTGGTGCCGAAGTCCTTGATGAGCATAAGCTGCCGGTCGGTGTTTCCGCCCGATATGGGCACCGTGAGGCAGCCCAGGAGCTCGCCGCCGTAGTGGAGGCCGAGGCCACCGGTGAAGAGGCCGTAGCCGTAGGCAACCTGCAGCACGTCCTTCTCGGTCACGCCGTAGGCCGCCAGGCACCGCGCCACCACCTCGGCGAAGACCCCCACGTCCTTCCTGGTGTAGCCCACGACCGTGGCGTTCCCGGTGGTGCCGGAGGAGGAATGGACCCGCACGACCTTGTCGAGGGGAACGGCAAAGAGCCCGAAGGGATAGTTGCCGCGCATGTCCTGCTTGGTGAGGAAGGGGACGCGCTTCATGTCGTCAAGGCTCTTGAACTGGTCCGGGTGGAACCCGGCGTCGTCGTACTTTTTCCGGTAAAATGCGTTGTTGTTGTAGGCATGGCCGATGGACCACTTGAGCCGCTCCAGCTGCAGCTCCCTCATCTTCGGCAATGGCATTGTTTCGATCTCTTTATTGAAGTACATCTCACACCCCTGGGTTTTTTATTAGACTTATTTCCTGACCGTTTATCATTTCTGATGAATGCTAATTATACTGTTTTGAAAAAGCCCGATATTATGTCGCAATAGGCTCCGATGGTTTTATTGATATAAAACGAATGGATCAACCTTAGAAAAGCATATACTTTTTTCAAGGAAAAAATGTCAGACCAGCCGGTTTGGAAAGGATATGGACGATATTATGTTATTCACAGAGAAGTATTATGACCCATCTTCCCGGGACTGCCGCGGAATCCGCGTCCCCGGGTCAGGTTAAAGAGCAGGCCCCGCTCCCGAACATAATTGACCTGGCGCTTTTCCGGAAATGTCTATCAGTTTCCTGAAAAACTCCCTCCTTGGATTTTTTCAGGAAACTGCTAAATGACAGTATAACGCCTTGTTTATTATTCTCTTGACAGAGGTTGCCAATCTCATTATAAACTTTCCCAACGCATCAGATCGCCAAACCTCCCGAGGTGGATACAGATGAAAACATCCCGAAAAGTCCTGATTGCTGCTACGCCGCTGCTGGCCATCCCGGCCCTGATAGTTATCGCCTCCATCGTCATGAGCCCGCCCTGGGCGGGCGGCGCCATTGCCGCGAAAAAGGGGCTGCAGCGCCCCCTGGCCATCGCTCACCGCGGCGCGTCCCATTACGCGCCGGAGAACACCATTGCGTCCTTCGCACTGGCGCGGGACCTCGGCGCGGACTACGTGGAAACGGATGTGCAGCGCACCAGGGACGGTGTCCTCATTGTCTTCCATGACGACGATCTCTCCCGAACGACCAACGTGGCGGAGGTCTTCCCCGGACGGGAGAAGGCCCCCATTGGCTCCTTCACCTGGCCTGAGCTCCGGCGCCTCGACGCCGGGTCATGGTTCAACAAGGAGCGCCCGGACCGGGCCAGGAAGGGCTTTGCGAAACTTGCCATCCCGACCTTCAGGGAATACCTCGCCCTGCTCTCGTCCGGGCGCAACAGGCCGGGCCTTCTCATTGAGCTGAAAAAGCCTGAGTATTATCCTTCCATAGAACGGGAGATCCTGGCGGAGCTCCGCGCCGGCCGATGGATTGACGGAGTGAACAGGGAGGTAATCCTCCCCGCGCCGGGGGACGGCGGGGACCGCGTCACCGTAGGCCTCGGCAGGAACCGGGTCATCCTCCAGAGCTTCGACGAGAAGTCCCTCGCCGTTCTGAAAGAAATCGCCCCCGCCATTATGCGGAACCTTCTTGTTGACGAGGACGACCAGAAGAAAAAAGGGAGCTTCGCCGCGCTCCTTGACGCGGCCCGGGCCCTGGACGCGGAGATCGGTCCCAGCGGCTACCTCGCCTGGCCGTGGAACGTCGGCGCGGCCCACCGCGCAAATAAATTTTTCTTCATCTATACGATAGACAAGGAGTGGCATTTTGTCCTTTTCACGTTCTTCGGCATCGACGGGATGATTACGAACCGGTGCGACACCTACCTTGACTTCATCGGTCGGACAGCACCCGGGAACCCTTCAACATTACTGAAGCTGTACGAATAGGCGATCAGGGCAATGGATGAAGGTAAAAAAACCCGGCAGCGGGAAAGGGGGCTTCCCGCCGCCGGGCAAGAGTTGGGTGCCTTGTTGCGGCAGTGATATTATGATATATGTCATCTGAAGGCACTTAGTTGATCGACAGGACCGTGATCTCCACCCTCCTGTTTTTATCGGTGCTCATGGAGCTCAGGGGCTTCGAGAATCCATATCCCCTCACGACAAGCCTTCTCTTGCTGATGCCGTGGTCCACCAGGTAGCCGCACACGGCCTGGGCCCTCTTTTCCGAGAGGGACCTGTTATGCACCTCGGTGCCGGACGAATCCGTATGGCCGCCGATCTCGATCTTCATGGCCGGGTTCGTCTGCATGAGCGTCACCAGGCGGCCCAGCTCGAACCGGGACTTCTCGAAATCGAAGACGTTGTCGCTGTTCAGCTTGAAGTAGAGGTTGTTAAGCACCATGGACGACCCCTTCTCTATCGGCGTCAGCTCAATGTCGCGGATGATGGCGTCGTACTTCGTGACGTCGCCCAGGTCGAACCGCGTGGAATAGAAGAGGTATCCCTTCCCGTTCACCGATACGTCATAGGTCTTTTTCTTGTTGAGCACGACGAAGTACTTGCCGTCCTCGTGGTTGCTGGAGACGACCTGGACGGCGCGGGTCTGCAGGTCGGTCACGCGGATCTCGGCGTCCACGGTTTTCTCCGGGTTGTTTCTGTCGGACACGACCCCGGCGATGGTGATGACCGATTTGTGCTTCATCTCCTCGGGGAGCTTCCCGGTCTTGACGCGGTACACCAGCCTGCCGCCCTTTTCCTCGGGATGCGAATAGTAGATGACATCGCCCGAAGCCGGCACGGAAACGATCCGGTCATCATGCCTGGTGTTGATCCCGCCGCCCAGGTTCACCGGCTCGCTCCAGGCGCCGCCGCTCATCATCTCGGTCTTGTACAGGTCGTACCCGCCGAAGCCGCCGGGCCTGTTGGAGGCGAAGATCATCGTTGCGCCGTCCGCCATGATGATGGGCGCGAAATCGGAGTATTCCGAATTGACCGGCGCGGCCATGCGGACCGGTTCCGTCCAGTGGCCGTTCGCCTTCGCCGATTTGTAGATGCAGAACTTGTCTTTTCCTTTCTTTTCGCCGCATTCGCGCGTAAAATAGAGTGTGTTGCCGTCCGGGGTTATGGACCCGAACCCCTCGTACCCGGCTGTGTTGACGGGGGCCCCCAGGTTCTCCGCCTTGCCCCACAATAATTTCCCTCTCTTCGCGATCCAGAGGTCCACGTCGCCCTTACCGCTCTTCTGGTCAGACGTTAAAAGAAGATAATTCTGATCATAGGTGATGAAGGGGCCCGCCGTGTTCATCTTGGTATTGGCAAAGAGGAGAGGGACCGGCGGCGTCCATCCCAGGGCCGTTTTGAACCTTACCACGCAATCATACTTGCCCGGGTTTTCATGGTTCGATTGAAAGATGAGTATCTTGCCGTCCGGCGAGACGGTGGGGCTGTGCTGAGAGCGGTACAGGTAGTTGGACCCGCATGACGTGGCCGCGGCCGCCAGGATGATAATGAAGCATAATAGGAACCCATTATGAAGCTTGTTTTTTTGTGTGACCATGGTGAAACACCTTCCTGTAATGATTTCGCAACACTGTATTTTTCGTTGCATGGTGAAGAAAATACACGATCCGACGGGGTGTTTCTTATCAATTTCACACAATGAACGATTTGGTTATTGCCGATTTTTCAATCTGTAGATTTGGTTAGTTTATTTTTAAGGGGCTTCGCCCCTTAAACCCCGGTATACCCCCCTGTCCCCCTGAGGGGGCATGAGAGACCAAGTCATTCCCACTGCGCCCCCTTCGGGGGCTGGGGGGGATTACGCCATGTCGCGGTATTCGGTGGGGGTCTTGCCGATGACGCTCTTGAAGACCCGGTTGAAGGTGGTGAGGCTCTCGAATCCCACGGCGAAGGCTATCTCGATGATCTTCTCGTCGCGCTTCGTGAGCTTCTTCGCAGCTTCCTCGATCCTGAGCTTGTTGATATAGTCATTGATCTTGTAGCCCGTGTATTTCTTGAAGAGGGTGCTCATGTAATTGGGGTTCAGTCCCACCGCGGCGGCAAGGCCTTCGCGGGACAGGTCGGAGGTGTAGTTTTCCTTTATGAACTGCACCACCTTGTCGAGCTTCTCCTGGGTCGTTTCGTTTATGACTGGCTCGTCCTCCTTGAGGCGGTCGTAGAGATGGCCGATCTCGGCGTTCTTTTTCATAAGATCACGGGCGAAAAAGGCCGCGAAGAGGAAAAAGAAAAAGGGCGAGCAGAAGGTCGCCAGGAGAAAGGTGAGGCGCCCTCCCTTGATCGAGAGAATGACCTCGAAAATGACCACAAGGCTGCCGACGACGATGGTGGCCAGGGAAAGATAATACTTGAACCTGTCCGGCTTGAGCCTGTTGAGCTTTACGGCGAGGAGCAGCGCCATCGGCGAGTTAACGCAGACCGTGAGGATGCTCAAGACATCTCCGGTATAATGGGTGAAGGGAATGTCAACCCGGTAGATGAGCAGGAGGGAGAGAACATTCAGCAGGGCGACCCCGAGAAGCGCCGGCACCAGGATCCTGTTGTAATTGGTGAGATAGATCCCATAGACCGACTGGATGATCAGGATCAGGGCGATGGAAAAGAACTGGACCGATGCCGAATGCATGAACTTGATAAAGAGTAAATCGACGTTCTTGAACGGATAAAAAAGCGACGCCAGATAGATGATATAGATTATGATGCTGAAAGAACTGTAGAGAAACTGCTTTTCTGTCCTGTTCCACAGGTAAAAAATGGTCATGAGAATGAGCATGAAAAAAGCGCCTATAATGATTACCACGGGAAAATAAATATAAAGCATGTCGCCCAGGATCCGCGCCCGGCTGAAGCGCTCTTCCTTCTGGACGGCGACCGTGGAGGGGATGCCGCCAAACTCGTTGGCGTATATGCCGATCCGCACATGCACCGTATTGGGGCCGCTCTTAAGGGATCCCGGTGGTATCTCGTAGCTGCGGTTGCGGCACATGATGTTGATATCGTGGGACGTCTGGGAGCCCACCGGTTTTTCATTGATATACACGCTGTCCGTGTAGTAGACCCGGCCCAGGGAAATCCCGTAATAGGCTGCCGGGTCCCCCGCCACGTCAAAGTCGCCCCTGAGCCACGCGTACTGCAGCCCCCTGGCGTTCCGGTAGGGGAGCCTGAAGGTCGATGGAATGGCGATAGGCCGCCATTCCCCGCCATCCCTGATCTTTTCGATGGCAGGCTCGCCGCTGTAAAGGATGCTCCATTTCGTCACCGGGATGGATCCGTCGTGACCGCCGCAGGAGGCGACGCAGAGGGCGGCCCATACCGGCGCGGCCAGGGTGAAACCCCGTAATACCTTGGATATGAACATTCCTATTTTTTCTCTGGAGATATGGTTATTACCGATCGTCCCTTAACCTCGTGGAACTTGGCGATGCCGAGGGGGCCCGCCGTTGCATAAAAATACTGTGACCGGGGATCGGTGGAATAGGCGTAATTCATCAGCATGAACGACTCGTCCATGCCGAAAAAGCCGGACAACGACGTGACCGTCGCCGGCTTCAGGTCAAGCCCGACGGTGCCCAGGTTGAGGGAGTCGAAGCTCCCGTGGAACGGCATGTCCCCGTGCTGCTTTTCCGAACCGGGTATGGTGAAATGACCGCGGTGCACGTTGCCCCAGCTCCAGTCGTTGATGTCATGGCTCACCTTCCTGTTGAAGAAGCGCATGGTTCCGAGGAACGAGCGGTCGAAAACGGTTTCGCGGTACTCGACCGCATAGGTGGTGGCGTCGTCAAAGAACGGCGATTTGCCTTCCTTGACCGCGTCGTAGAATTGGGGCACCATCAGGTCCCAGTGCTCCATCACGTCATTGATACGGTCCTTCAGCTCGTCCCGGTAGGTCTCGTACATGAATTTCTGCAGCAGCATGTGGAAGATCGACGGGCCGACGAAATCGGTCTTCATCCGGCACTTCCAGTTCTGAAAATAGATCCGCGTGAGCCGGGACGAAGCCATCGGATTGTCCCCCAGGATGGAAAGGAAGACCGGAAGGAAACGGCCGGCGGTGACGGAGTACTTGTCGGTGATGGCGTTCCCGATGTCCTGGTAGGTATAGCGCTTTTTCCGTTCCATGATCTGCTTTGCACGCTCATACCGGCCGTCCT
The DNA here is from genome assembly GCA_017999915.1 of Spirochaetota bacterium. Classification (NCBI taxonomy): domain Bacteria; kingdom Pseudomonadati; phylum Spirochaetota; species Spirochaetota bacterium. Next base: position 2,197 of record JAGNKX010000020.1, on the reverse strand, counting down.
GGCGGATGGCAAAGTCCCGCACCGGTTCGGGCGCCTCCGCGAGAAAGGCGCTTCCCGCCGCGATACCCTGCTCGGCCTTTTCACGGAAGGCGGAAAGGTCGGTCATGCCGTTCCATGCCGCGTCCGCCCCGGTCCTGAATACGGTATCGGTCTTCGGCCGATTCGGCGCCATGCCCGACCAGGCGCGGACCGCCGTTTCGTCCGTCGAGAACAGATACACGCGGGGATAGGAAATGACGCCCTTGATCCGGCCTTCAGCCTCTTCGATGCTCTTCGACAGGGGCACTTCGAACAGTGAGACGATATAATCCTCGTTACAGAAAAACGACCTGACCGTCACCACCGTGGTCCCGTAGGACGCGCCCTGGATCATGTCGTTGAGGACCGGGCCGTTCTCTGTGGCGTTGATCGCCGATCCGCGGTCCTTGATGATGTTGAAATTGCTCCATCCGCCGGGGCCCAGGTACTGATAGGTTTTCCCGGCCCTGGCGACCGTCTCCCCGATGAAGTCCTGGACGTCGACGGCGGCGTTGAAGCCGAAGAATGTCATGTAGAGATTGTTTCCCGCGAAGAGGAAGGGGAACCCGGCATGGGTGATCGCCTTGATGTAGCGGTCATCCGCCTGTATATGGACCGGATACCATCCGGGATAGCGGGAAAGCTCGTCGTCGAAATTGAAGGCCGTCACCGCGTACTTGTCTTTCATCTTCTGCTCCGGCAGGTACATGGCGAACCCGACATCGAAGGACCCGATATGGCGCTTCACGATCCTCTTAAGCCTGCGGATGACTTCCGCGCATTCAGACTCGTTTTCCGAATAGTAAAAGATCAGCTCCTCGGGAATGATGGTTTTAAGGTTGACGCTGATTTCGTCCCGGGAAAAGTAGAAGCGGGTCTCCCGGTTGTTGAGAAAGGCGTTGGCCCACTCCCTGAGGAGCAGGACCGCGATGACGTCTTCCGGCGTCCACTGTCTCTTCACGGCGTCCTTCTGATCGAGCCTTGCGCGGCCCGCGTTCACGCCGCGCACATAGTCCCTGAGGTAGCCGGCGTAGGGTTCCCTGAGCCTCGGCGCCATGTCGCGGCCCTTCCGGGCAAACCCCAGGGCGCGGGACAGGCGGTCAATGGACGGCCCGTCCTTCCCAATGATCTGCGCCGCGCTGCCCGAGGCGATGGCCCTGAAATACTCCATCATGGCGTAGCGGTCCTGGCAGTGGAGATAGCCGAGCCCGTAATAGGCGTCCCCCATCGTATTCGCCTTGATCAGGGGAATTCCAGCGGCGTCGCGCTCCAGCGCGACCTGCGACTTCACCGCGCCGGTGAATGAGCCCGAGTAGGATATCCTCCCGGTATGGCGGAGAACCAGCCACCCCGCGCCCGCCAGGAGGACGGCGGCGGCAACGCTTATTCCCGCGATTAATATTTTTTTCTTCATATGTAATTCGAGAGTAGCTCGTACCGGGCCGATCCCGGAATTGCGCCGTGGTTCATCTTCACAGCCTACTTTATTTTGATACAGGCCCGGATGATATCCACTTTCGTATAATAGTCATCCAGCAGCGAAAAGAACCTGCCGAACACGCCGGCCACATCGATCTTTGTCTTTCCCTTGACGAGCCTGGACACGGTCTTTACATCGGTCGAGTATATGTAGCATTCCACCGGCCCTTTCTTGGTCTGCACGTCGACCTTGACGCAGAAATCATATTCAACGTTGGTCGATTCAACGACGTCCTTGACGGTCACGTCAAAAAGCTTTATCCTTCTGTTGGCCAGGTCTTTCTTTATTACGAACTTCTTTGCTGGATTGTCAGCGCCGTCAATCTGTATCTTGTCGTCGATGACCTCGTCCATCCGGATCGGCTGTTTAAACAGGTCGCAGGACGAGCAGGCCGCGACGGCTACAAGCAGAATCAAGAACTTTTTCATCGTAAAACTCCTTTAACAGTAACTGCACCCCGCCGTGTCCCCTTCCGGCGAAGCGGTCCGACGTCATTGCGTATATATCTATGATCCGATTAATTTCGGTATTTTGTCAAATAATTATTTCTCATCATAGTTGCACCTATCCGACCTCACCCTGTTGGAACGGCCACATGGGTTACATTTTAAACTGGGCACATAGGTTACACTTTTAACAAGGTTCTAATAACTCTCTTTTTGTGTAAATCAATATAGCCCAACCTATAAAAACTAAAAT
>JAGNKX010000019.1:90478-98753 GCA_017999915.1 Spirochaetota bacterium | reverse complement strand
AGCCTTCCAAGCTGGTCACGTGGGTTCGATTCCCATCACCCGCTAATGAAAACGGCCCGTTTTGATTCAAGAACGGGCCGTTTTTTTATTCATTATAATCATAAACACAATCGCAACTGATCTCGATCTGCCTCCTCACAACCTTTTGCCATGACAGGAACCTGTGAGTTTACCCGTACGATCGATAAATACCGGGTTTGCGTAGGCAAATCTCGGCTTGCCGTCCGATGATTCCATTGAAGTGACTTCTACACGGTAATAGCAGTCGCCGGTCGCGTCATTGTCCAGCTCAACCATGTATGTCGAAGCCATCGGCTGAACGGCATGGATAACTTCTCCGTTTTTAACGATGCTGACCGCGACAAGAACCGCCGATGCGCTTTCGGAATTTACATACAGCTTCATTCTTACCGATTTTTTTCTCTTGGTGTTGATCCTGAGCGTTTCGCCCATGATCGTACCTTCAATTTCGAAATAGATCGAGGGACCGGTGGTCGTGAAGAGATTTCCGCGGCGAACGGCGTCAAAAAAGTGCGCCTTGTTATGATGGGTGAGATAAACGCCATTTTTGACTTCGCCCACATCCGAATCATCATAATCGGCGCTTCCGATGACGGTGTTGGCCGTGTTGTGGGAATCGCTGTTCCCCACGCAATAGATAGGATGATCGATTTCGCCGTTGATAAACGCCATCAGGAGATTATCCCATGAATTGAGCGGAACGGACGGCGTTGCGCCCTTATCGAGGAGCCCTTGGGGAGTGTTGGGGCCGAGCCACTGGCCGACCCCCTGGTACAGGGCCTGCTGCAAAGACAATTGCATGGTACCCCCGTTGTAGGGCAAGCTCACCGGCATCTGCAGATATTTGTCGCCGTAAACGGAAAAGCTGTTCAACAGGAGGCCCATGTTCCACGCATCATCCGCGCCCAAACCCAGCTGCCGGGCGAAATCGGCGATATCCTTGATATGGCTCATGTTGATCACCTCGATAAAATCGACATTATAATCAAGCTGCGTCGTCCCGGTGGTGTGATTGTGCACCGCTATCCCTTTTTGTTCATGGATCCAGTCCGACCACTGGCGGAACGATGCGGGATACATGGGACCGGTGCCGAAGGGATTTTTCGGCGACACCCAGATTTCTTCAGGAACCAGTGCGTCGGCCGCATTGCCTACAAAGGGATTTTTAACCCCCCAGGCCAGCATGTGATCGCGGCAGAGCAGGCTCTCACTGCCGGTAATCTCAAACGAGGGGATCATCATCAGATCCCTGTCCGAGAGGGCCTCGCAGGTGTCGACGATATCGTTCCATTCATTCATGTCGACGATCTGCTTCGCGTGATTGGTGACGAAAACCGCGTTAAGACCGCGCGCAATCGCCGCTTCTTTTACATCGGCTATCGAACCGCTGCCATCGGAATGCGTCGTATGGATATGGCCGTCAAAGTAGAATACCCGGGGTCTGCCAAAGTAGCATGACAACTGGAATAGCACTGTCAGGCCCGCAAGTATGAATAGAAACCGTTTCGTAAACATACAAACCTCCTTGAGCAGTTAAAATTATTGAAAAAAATAGATGAATGGCGCAAGCATGATCCCTCGCCTCGGAAATAGAACGATCGGAAAAAATGTACGATTCCTACAACAAGATATGGAGATACTTTATATTTATAATTAGGGAGCCTTAAAAAAACAGAACTGCGTGCTCCCCTGCAGGCATTTATAATTATAATTAGAATTTCACAATGCTGATACATTGAAAGATCTAATTTGCAGAAATGCCCATAAACTGTTTAAACTGTTTCCAGGAATTAATCAACAACAAAAATAATTACAGGTTGATAAATACTTGGGGAATGGCATGGGTTATGATTGGAGACTTTACCCCTCCACGGGAAAGGAAATGCAGAACCTGGCCCCCTCGCCGCCGGCATACTCGACCGTAGCGCCGAGCTGCGTCGCCAGGGTGCGCACCAGGACCAGTCCCAGGCCCTTTGACTCGTTTAAATTGAAGCCGGCCGGCAGTCCCGCGCCGTCATCGGCCACCGTAAGGATGACATTGTCCCCGCGGCGGACAAGGGTCATGGCGATGGCACCCTGTTGCTCTCCGGGAAAGGCGTGCTTCATGGCATTGGTCAGGAGCTCGTTCAGGATGAGTCCGGCCGGGATCGCCCGCTTCGTGCTGATACGGATATCCTCATGGTCCATCCGGAGCTCCACCGGCCGCGCGCGGCCGGCGTTGAAGGTTTTCATGAGGTATTCGGCGAGCTGCCGGAGGTACTGGTCGAGCCGCAGCTCCTTGATCTCCTGTGTCTCATAGAGCATGTCATAGACCTGGGAAACGGATATGATCCGGTTCCGAATGTGCTCCAGGATCTCTTTCATGGCCAGGTTGTCGATCCTGTCCGATTCAAACCCCACGAGGCTCGCGATGATTGAGAGGCTGTTCTTGACCCTGTGCTGAAGCTCCCGCAGCAGAGACTCCTTCGCCTCCAGGGCAGACGCGAGGGCCTCCTCTGACTTTTTCCGCTCAGTGACATCCAGCATGACGCCGCTGAAGACGATGCGGTCCCCGTGTCGGATCGGGAGTGACAGCCCCTGGAAGTCAATTCTTTCTCCGCCTGGCTTCTCGAAGGAGCCGGTGAAATTCCACGGGGCAACCGAGGCGACGGCCCGGTTGATGGACTCAAGGAACCCTTCGCGGTCACTGTCCGCGACGCAGGCCGTGAAACGCTCGAAAAAATCAGTCGGATTGCCGTCGAGGCCGAAGACCTCCATGACGCTGCCGGCAACATAATCGAGCCCCATCTCACCCTTATCGGTCGCGTAGAACTGGTAGACCACGCCGGGCATGTTGCTTACTATCCCCTCTATAAGCTCCGCCTTTTGCTGGAGCTCCGTCTCGGCTTTTTTCCTTACGGAAATGTCCCGGGAGACGCCATGGATACCGACGATGGTACCGCCGGCGTCCCTCTGCCACGAAAGATTGCTTTCAAGCCAGACAGTGAAGCCGTTCTTATGGTAATATTCCATTTCCAGGAAGATATTCCTGTCCGGATCGACGCCGCTCTCCTTCTCGCGTTCCAGCTCTTTCTTGAGGAGGCCGGCGGCATGGGCGAGGGACGCGGGGATTAACTGCTCGCCGGGGTTCTGGGCCATCCGCTCCTCCGGGGTGAATCCGAGGATTTTCTCGATGGAAGGGCTGATATAAGTGGTGCGAAGGTCAAGGTCCGTAGTCCAGACTATGTCATTCATCTTTTCAGCAAGCAGGCGAAACATGGTCTCGCTCCGGCGAAGTGATTCCAGGGTGTTCCTCTGCTCGGTGATATCGTCAAATGCCAGAAATCCCGCTATGATCGCGCCGTCCGGACTGAGAACGGGCGCGCTGTTGATAAGCAGCCACCGCTCGGTCCCGTCATCAAAGCGTATGCGCCCTTCCCTGTTCCTCGTAACCACGCCCCGCAGGGCCAGGACAAGGGGCGTGTCTTTAGGCTCCATTGGCTTCCCATCGGCGTCCAGGTCCTGCCAGGTCCTTTTCAAGGCGAGGAGGCTCTGGCCGATGTAGGACGTTTCCGCATCAATGCGGAGGCAATCCCTGCACGCCGGGTTGCTGATGATGATTTTAAAGTCTTTTGCCCCGACCAGCAGCATCGGTATGGGCGTCTGATCGAAGGCGGACCTGAGGATGGCCCAGGTCTCGGCGAGCTCTTTCTCCCTCTTCCGCCGTTCGGTGATGTCACGGCAGAGGGAAAAGATCCGCACACTATCCCCGTCACGCACAACGGCCGCGTTGATCTCGACCGGAATAATGGAGCCCTTCCCATCCTCATAATCCATGACCAGGTTTCTCAGTATTCCCTGGTCTATAAGCCTCTGCCACTCCTCGCGGGTTCTCTCAAGATCATGGGGCGCCGTCCATTCGGAGACGTGCTTGCCTATGATACAATCAAGATTTTCGCGGCCGGTCAGCCTCTTGTATTCATCGTTGGCTTCGAGCACCCTTCCTTCTCCGTCAAGTATCACCATGCCCGTGTTGGTTATATCAATGAGAGCCCTGTACTTCCTCTCGCTTCGCCTCAGATCAGCCTCGTGGCGCATGAGGTCGTCCTGGGACCGTATTAGCTCCTCGTTGGACGCCTCGAACTCCTCCAGGGTCGCCTGGAGCTCCTCGTTCGTCGACTGGAGCTCCTCGTTTGCCGCCTGGAGCTCGCCATGGGCCTTCTCCAGCTCGTTCTTTGCCCGGGACATTTCCTCCCTTGACTCTATGATCGGGGTAATGTCGCTCGTTATGGCCAGGAGGTATTTTTTATCTTCGACAGGCACAAAGAAGGCATTCAAGAGGCAGTGGGCGACGGTGCCGTCTTTTTTATATAGATCAAAGGGATAGTTGACAACTTTACCTTCGTTGACGACCTTCGCGGCCAATACTTTTTCGTCGTCCGATTTGACCCAGTTCTGAAACATCGGGGCGCGGCCGCCGATCAATTCTTCCCTGGTCCACCCGGTCCATTCCACGGCCCTGTTGGCGTCGATGATGAAACCTGTTTCGTTTTCAACGATGATGACGGCGTTGGGAGTGCATTGAAAGATGGCCTCGAATTTTTTTTCGCTTTTTCTCAACGAATCCTCGGCCTTGTCCTTCTCCTTGAGTATCTCGATGAGACGCTCCTCCCGTTTTCTCAGCTCCCGGTGGGCGCTGTAAAGCTTGAAGGCCATGCGGATGGAGGCGTTGAGCACGGTTTCGCCGGAATTCTTCACCACGTAGCCGTACGAGGTGATCCTCTCGGTCCTGTCGACCACCTCGGGCTCCGTATGGCTTGACAGAAAGACCACCGGGACGTCGTTCTTCTCGAGGATCATCGCGGCCGCCTGGGTGCCGTCGATGCCGGGGCCGAGATCGATATCCATCAGCACCAGGTCAATGGCGCCGTTCTCCCGGAAAATGCGGACCCCCTCTTCGCCGCTGTGGGCCAGGACCGTGCGGTAACCGTTCCGTTCCAGCATTTTAGCTTCGGCCATCGCGATAATGGCCTCGTCCTCGACCAGGAGGATGGTTTTAGGATCCCCTGACATTATTAACGAATGTCCCCTTAGAGCGCTTTTTTGTGAGGCCGTGCATTGATATCGACTTTAGTAAAATCCGGTGAATTGATCCTTCAGGTATCGGGCCGTATCTCGTACGCATACTGATGATAATATAACCGTACTGATAAAAAAGTCAAGCCTTTCGACTGGACTATGATGCACCGGTTTACAATCCCTCGCGATTTGTACAGACATAATGTAAAATCAGAACTATTTGACATTTATTGATTGAAAATATTACATGCCGAATTCACCGTCATGGATGGCATGACATCCGTATAACACCATAGAGGAAACCTCATGAATATCGACATTACCGCGCTGCTGCCCAATTCCCGCTGGTCCGTCATCTTCAGGGACAGCGGCTCCTGGCGGGCCGGCCTGTACCGTCCTGAAGCCGCCCGGCCGGAGGACGTCACCGTGCTGGAAAAGCACACCTGCCCGGAGCTCTTTGTGTGCCTCCAGGGCAGGGCCGGCCTGGTGCTGAAAAACGATGACGGCGAAACCATCGTCGAAATGGCGCCTCACCAGGCCCTGCTGGTGTCGGAGTACCATAACGGGTTCTCCATCGATCCTGGGGGATATTTCCTGGTGATCGAGCGCACGGCCTTTACGACCGAGTACATCGACCGCGCAACCGGGGTGTTCATGAAGAAAGTCGAGGTCAGGGAAGAGACGGCCCCATGAAAAACATCTGCGTATTCTGCTCATCAAGCTCGGCAGTGTCCGGAGACTATTTCAGGGCAGCCCGCGACCTGGGACGAAGCCTCGGCGAGAACAACTTTACCCTCGTGTATGGCGGCGTGTCCGTCGGCCTCATGGGAGAGCTGGCCGGCGCGTCAACCGCGAGCGGCGGGACGGTCATTTCGGTGATCCCGGAATCGATCAGGAACAAGGGGATCACCTATGAAAAGGCGGACCGGATCATCTTCACGAAGGACCTGCGCGAGCGCAAAGCCGTGATGGAAGAGATGTCCGACGCCTTTATCGCCCTCCCCGGCGGCTTCGGCACCCTTGAGGAGGTTATGGAGATACTGACCCTCAAGCAGTTAAAGCTTCAAGCAAAGGCGGTGGTTTTCATCAACACCAACGGCTTTTACGACAACCTTTTAAGATTTTTCGATACCATCTACTCTGAAAGCTTCGCTAAAAGAATCTTCCAGAACCTTTACAGTGTGGTCCCCGACGCGGAGAGCGCCATCAGGGCGCTGCGGGATTATGAGCCAGTGGAGCTGGAGAGCAAGTGGTATTGAATAACACCCTGAAGGCGAGGTCACGTGACCTCGCCTTCAGGGCATTATAAATTCTTCTTGTAAAAAATATCCTCCCGGGTCATCATCATGACAATCCCATTCCGAGGAAGGCGCCATGAACTACAGGATCATCTCTCCCAGAGAAGAAACAGCGGTCATAACCCTGAAAAGGACCCGCACCTTTGAGAGGGTGCTGGGGGCCCTGTGCCTTATCATCGGCATTATCTTTTTTCCCGTAGGACTCATCCTGTTTTTCTCCCCCGGCATAGACATACATTATCCTATCTTCTGCACCGGCTTCGGCCTCCTCTTTCTCATGGGTGGCGTCATGGTAATCACCCAGCTTAAAATTCCGGAATACCTTCAATTCGATAATATCAACGGCGCCTGCGTCATAAAAGAAACGGGGAAGGACGACACGGAACGCGCGGTGATCCCCTACGATGAGATCAAGGGGTTTCAAGTGCATTCACACCAGGGCAACCGGTCCACCTCCAGGGTGGTGGAGATGGAAAAAAAGGACGGCTCCTTCTGGACCCTGTTTTCCGTACAGAGCGAAGAGAAGGCCGAAGCCTTCCGCGCCGACCTTGCGAAGCGGGTGAACCTGGCCGCGGCGCCGAACATAGCGGGCCCGACGTTAAAGCCGGGTCATATAACCGTCGCCTCCGCCGGAGGCGCCACGGCCTTTACCTGGAAAAACAGGTACGCCTTCAGGACCTATATCTTTCTCATCACGGCGCTTTCCTCGATGGGCATGGTCATATACGGGTCAAAACCCTTCGCCACCGGGCCCGTCCAGTATTACATCGCAGTGGGCGTTATCTGTTTCATCACCGCCTTCGCGGTCCTCTCCCTCCTGAACAACATCGGCAGGAGTCACCGCGTGGAGATCACGAAAGACGCCTTCACCTACCGGAAGCTCGGCGGGATCGTCAAGACCGGCCAGTTCGCCATCCCCATTGGAGAGATAGACGCCATATTGTTCAATTTTTCCCTCTCCACCGGCGAGACGGCGATTTACGTTTTGAAAAAAGAAGAGAAGGAAGCCCTCCTTGATATCAAGCGGGGGACCTTCCAGAAGAGCGACATCTTCAAGGCCATCTCCCTGATGAAGAGCATCAGGAAAATCGAGGTGGGCGACCTCTCCATTGCCGGAAAGGTCGCCCTGGAAAATCTTCTGCAGAAGACCGTCTATGAGCAGAGCGGGAAAAAGGGGCTGTGAGGTAGCCGACTATTCGTACGATAGGATCATGGTGTCGTTTGTGTTACCCGCCTTACTGAATAACCTGTGGCATTTCGCACCACGATAATTATCCGGTACTCCGTATTGGACGTCAGACCTGTAAATCGTACTCTAAGACCAATGCTGATCCAGGTCTGGCGCGTTAGGGACCTGTTAGGTACACAGTCTGACGTATCGATGCGCCGGAGGCATTCGATGAAACCACGATAATCCGATATAACGTGCTCGGGGTCAGGCCCACGAAAGAGGTCCCTGCCAACGTGGATACAGCCTGGGGACCGGCAAAAGCGCTGCCTACAGTCCCCTGCCCATCTACAGTTATGGTCCCATTAAGGCCGATGTAGGCAACCCCTGTCGTCACCGCCGGAGTGCCTGATGACGTGAAGGACACCGGGTCAAGATCGACCTGGGTCGAGGTGCTGGTGGCGTTAATAGATAGTGGACCCAGTACCGGCGCTGCGGGCCCGGTTAAGTACACCGTCTGACGTATCGATGCACCGGAGGCATTCGATGAAACCACGATAATCCGGTAGTACGTGTTCGGGGTCAGGCCCGCGAAGGAGGTCCCTGCCAATGTGGATACAGCCTGGGGACCGGCAAAAGCGCTGCCTACAGTCCCCTGCCCATCTACAGTTATGGTCCCATTAAGGCCGATGTAGGCAACCCCTGTCGTCACCGCCGGAGTGCCTGATGA